>JANNAY010000515.1:0-3318 GCA_031384945.1 Deltaproteobacteria bacterium | reverse complement strand
AGATGTGCGTGAACCCGCGGCGGGCCCAGGTGTCGAGCTCTTCTTCGGGCACGCCCCACAGGTCGATCTCGCGACCCTTCTTTTGCGAGAGGCTGTGCAGCCATTGGCGCGTGTAGATCTCGTAGAGCAGCGGTGACGTCGACGACATAGGCGGCGACGGTAGCGCCGAAGCAGGCCTCGACGTCAAATCCCGTCGCGTGCCAGGGCCTCGTCGTTGCGGGCTCGCCCGAAGAGGGGGTAGCTGCTGGTACCTGCTCGAGCGGTCGCTTTTGACGACTCGCCTGCTCAACGACTGACGCTGCTCACTCTTGCGTGCGGCTCTTGATGAAGCCGATGGCCAAGACGACGAGGGCCGCGGCGCCGGCGAGGAGGAGGTTGCTGGAGGCTTCGGCGGAGCCGACGGCGACGATGACGCCGATGTCCATGACGACTTTGTCGCCGGTGACGGCGTCGGAGACGGCGCGCATGCCGAGGGCCTGGCCGACTTCGCCGAGCGCGAGCAATGCGACGCCCCACGGCAGGGCCGACCTGGACTTGCCGGTGAGCACGAAGCCCAGCGCGGTGATGAAGAGGCCGAGGATGGCGATGCCCGTGAAGCCGGCGTCCTGAATCAACTGCATGGTGGTCTCCTGTGGTGGCGTCCCTGTCGCCTGGGGAGACAGCGCGGATCCGGGGATGGTTCCGGATGCCGCGCGTGTGACCGATGCTCTGATTCAGAGTGGTTCAGAGTGCGTAGCGGTCCCAGAGGTCGCACTCGGGGGCGGGGTCGTCGACGACGTTGACGTCGACGGCGCCGCCGAATTCGGCGAAGGGGTCTTCGTCGAATTCGAAGACGCTGTCGACGCCGGCTTCGTATTCGGGCCACGTCGGATCGCCAGAACCGTTGGGCCCTCCGCCGTTGGGATTGCCATCGCGGGCCATGCGTCCCCACATGCGCTGCACGAGGTGGGCGAGGTCGCGCTCGCCGTTGCTCGGCAGGTAGAGGCCGGTCTCGAAGGCGTCAAAGACGTAGAACAATTCCCAGGCGTGAAAGGCGCCCATGGCGAAGAAGGCGCCGACGTTGGCGCGGTCGGCGAAGTGGTAGCGCCAGACGGGGGCGTCTTGGGCGCGGTCCATCGCGCGGGCGACGCGGCGGGCGTGGCAGGTGAACTCGAGGTCGGTGCTGGCTTCGATCAAGACATCTCTGACGATGAAGTTCTCGTCGCACTCGTAGACCTGCATCGCCTCGTCGAGCACCGACTGCTTCTCGTCGTCGGTGGCGAAGGATCCGTCGAGCAAGAGGTCGAGCTGCACGCGCAGGTCGAAGCAGGTCAGCGCGCCGTCGGCGGCGAGAAAGAGGTTCGTCTCTTCGCGGTTGCTGCCGGCGATGAACGGCACCTTGTTGTGAAGGCCGCGCTCGATGATGTGCAGCGGCTGATCGGTGAGCACCGCGCCGTCGACGGTGCTGCCGTAGGGCAACCACCACACATGCACGAGCGGCGGGATGGGCGGCACGAGGTGCAAGAATTCTTCGGCCGTCTTCTCTCGCAAACAGGCCGCGACGTCGTCTTCTTCGTCGCAGCCGACGCCAGCGGTGGTGTCGGCGCCTTCTGCTTCGCGCACGTCGAGGGGCGCGACCTCGCAGCCGCCCGACTCCATGATCGCCGACGCGAACAGGCCCTTGGCGAGGGGTGAGGCGATGAGAACGCAGACGTTGTGGGCGCCGGCGGATTCGCCGAAGACGGCGACGTGGTCTTTGTCGCCGCCGAAGCCTTCGACGTTGTCACGCACCCACTTGAGCGCTTCAATGACATCGTAGTGGGCCCAGTTGCCCACGGCGCCGTCCTCGGTGGCCAGTGAGGGATGGGCCAAGAAGCCCAGGGCACCCAGTCGATAGTTGATGGTGACGACAACGGCGTTGGCTTCGCGGGCCAACTTGTTGCCGTCGTAGAGGTTGCCGACACCGGCGGGCTGGTGTCCCGATCCGAGGATCTCGCCGCCGCCGTGGATGAAGAAGAGCACCGGCAGCAATTCGCGCGACTCGTCATCGCGTGACCCCTCTGCGAAGGGCGGGCGGAACACGTTCAAGAACAAGCAGTCTTCGTCGCCGACGACGGCGTCGAAGTCGGCGCCGAGCTGCGGGCACTGCGGCGGGTCTTCGCGGGCGTCGACGACGGCGGGCTCGCAGTCGGCGGGCTGTGTCGGGCGAAAGCGCAGCGCGCCCACGGGGGCCTTGCCGTAGCGAATCGCCTTCCACGTCGCGACGTCGTCATCGGCGACGAAGCCCTTCACGGTGGCGTTCTTCGTCTGCACCTCGAGGGGATCGTCGGCCGCCGGCAGCGCCGTGCAGCGGGGCGCGGCGGGGCTGCCGTCGTCGTCGACGACGCCGGCGGCGATGACCACGTCGACGGCGCCGTCGTCGCCCACATCGTCGTCGCCCACATCGTCGAGCACCGACAGCTCGTCGCAAGCAGCCAGCACGATCGTCAGCAGCGGAAGCAGAAAAAGCGCGCGCATGCGGGTCGGTTGACACGCGAGTCAGCCGAGATCAATCGCGCGACTGACTGGTCACGAATCGTCCGGTGGCTCGGGCTCTCGCGGCTTTGGGATGCGCTGCGGTGTCGATCCGCGCTCCATCGACGAACGGCGAGCTCAGAAGCTCAGAAGCTCAGACGCCGATGCGGATGACCTCGACGAGGGCATCGCCGGCCTTCTTGACGCGGTCGACTTCGATGATGCCTTCGACGGCGATGTCGTTGTCGCCAGCGTCGTCGACGAGCACCTGCCGCACGCGGTAGCGACCGTCTTCGATCTTCTCGAGCAACATGTGCTGCGGGTTTCTCGCCTCAGGCGTGAAGCGAATCGGATGGCCTTTGTCTTTGGCGAACGACTCGGCGGCGAGCTTCAAGGCGGCGGCGTCGACACCGACGACGTGGCTGGCAGCGTCGTCGAAGTCGGCCTGGGCCATGGCCTTCACCAACAGATGAAGCTCGGCGCGCACGCGCAACTTGAACGCCCGCGGGTTGTCGTCGATGGCGGTGGCGACGATGGGCATGGCAGGCATGTTCTCTTCTTTCATCGGCACGCGCTTACCTGCGTTGGCCAACGATTCCCACTCTTCAACGAGCGACGCATCGACCCGGGCGATGAGCGAGCGAAACCACGCCTCGATCTCTTGCAGCGGCTCGGTCTTCTTCTGCTCCGGCACCGTCTGCGACAGTGTCTTGTAAAAGTCAGACAGACTGCGCAGTAAGAGGCCTTCTGTGCGCTCAAGTCCGTACTCTTTGATGTACTCATTGAAGGTCATGTAACGCTCGAGCATGTCGCGGGCGATCGACT
>JANNAY010000486.1:0-3832 GCA_031384945.1 Deltaproteobacteria bacterium | reverse complement strand
ACTCCCAGCCGAAGAACGCGTTGATCGTCATCGTGATCTTGCGCAGGTGCTCTTCGTCTTTCGCCGACATGAAGTTGGTCTTCACGGTGTAGCGGTCGTGCAGCGGCGCGTCGGCGTCGTAGAGGACGCAGCGGGCCTGGGGGCCGAAGCCGATGCAGCGGACGAAGAGGTCGAAGCCTTCGACGCTCTGCTGCGCGTGCATGACCATCTTGCCGCTCTCGTCGTACGCCTTCTTGAGCGCCGCGGCGTCTTTCACCCGCGTGACGGCGCGCCAGCCGCCGCCGTCGTAGGGCTTCAAGAACAGCGGGAAGCCGACCTGCTCGCCGACCTTGGTGAGGTCGAACAGCTTCGCGTACTTGCTGAGCGTGGGTTTGACGTCGGGCTGGGTGGCGAGGTCGTACGACTTCGGTGGCAGCATCCACGTCTCGGGGATGGGCATGCCGAGCGCCATCATCGCCGCGTAGCTCGTGTGCTTCTCGTTGGCCTGCACCGACCACGGATTGTTGAAGACGTAGGTGTCGTTCATCAACACCGCCTTCTTGATCCACTCACGGCTGGTGTGATACCAGTGCGTGAGTCGATCGATGACGACGTCGTATTTGACATCTTGTTTGAGGCTGAACGGCTCGATGCTGACGCGCTCGACGTCGAAGCGGACGGTGTCGCCGTCGATGGGCAGCTTGAGGTCGAGCCGCTTCATCATGTGCTCGAAGCAGAGCGGCCAGCAGATGTCGGCGCCGAGCGACAGGCCGATGTTGCGTACGACTTCACCCATGACGGACCTCGATCTCGATAAAAAAGCGCGCGCTACTCATAGACGAACAACAGGGGCCCGGGGAACAGCCACGAGAGCCCTTCGCGCAGGCGGTCTCGCCAGTTCTGCCAGTTGTGTCCGTCTCTGGCCTCGACGAAGCGGACCTGCATGCCGGTCTCTTGCAGCAGCGGCACAAGGGAGCGGTTCTCGTAGATGAGCGACTCGTAGACGCCGCAGGAGACGAAGACGCGCTGGCTGACCGCCTTGGGCTCGGACCGGTAGCGGTTCACGAACTCGACGACGCGGTCGAAGCGGGGTCCGCGGCGGTTGTGGCGGCCGATGTCGGTGAAGGCGAACGAGCCGGATTGCAACAGCAGGCGTCCCCAGACGCCGGGGTAGCGGCAGGCGGTCGAGAAGCTGGCGATGCCGCCGAAGGAGGCGCCCATCAGGCAACGGTCTTGCGGCCGGTCGATGATCGGGAAGCGGTTTTGGATCTGCGGCAGCAGCTCTTCGGTGATGAAGCGGGCGTGGTTCTCGTCGTCGGCGTACTCGTTGAGCCGGTCGCTGGAGTTGAAAAGGGCCACGACCATGTCGGGAATTTCAAGGCGATGGATCAGATTGTCGAGCACGTTTTGCAGGTCAGCAAAACGCAAATAGTCTTCGCCATCATGCACCACCAAAAGCGGGTACTGGCGTGAGCGGCGGAAGCGGGCGGGCAGGTAGAGGAGTCCGCTGCGGGGTCCCCAGTGCTTGCTGTGCACGAGGAAGCGCTCGAGGTTGCCGGGGCGAGCGAAGGTGTCTTTCTCGGCCCAGTCGGGGGTGACGTAGCCCTCGGACTGCAGCACCGAATTCGCCCCGAACGGGTCTTTGGCGCGCGCGGGATTGAGCGGATCCTGGATCCACTCGCTGCCGCCGCCGCGGTGAATTTCGAATTTGTATTCGACGCGCGACGACGGCGGGATCTCGAGCGTGAGCACCCAGATGTCGGTGTTGTGGATGCGCTCGAGGTTGGTCGCGCTCTCGAGCCCGAAGACCCAGTGGCGCACGCTGACGCCGTCGGCGTGGCCGAGCCAGACGAAGGTCACGAGGTTCCCGTCGACGAGCGGGAACTTGTGGGTCTGCAGGAAGTGGCGGACCGCGTCGCGGTCGCTCCAACAGGCGATGAGGTCGTCGACGGCGGCCTTGCGCTTGATCACGCGTGAGTCCTGACGGGGGCGAAGGGAATGTTGGCGCCGTTTTCGTTGAGGCGCACGGCGCCGGAGGCGTTGCCGTAGGAGGTGCCCGTCCAGGTGACCCACGAGCGGTCGGGGAGCACGACGCAGTTGGCCGGCGCGAACCGGCGGGCGAGGTGCGCCATGCGCTCGGTGGCGTCGAGGTGCAGCCGGCGCTCGGGCGTCGGGAACACCACGGTGTTGGGAACGATGCCGAGGCCGGTGTCGAGCACCTGCAGCGCCACGGTGCCTTGGGGCGGATCGTCGTGAAACAGCACCACGCGATCGGTGATGGCCATGGCGCCGGCGGACCAGGCGAAGACGGGGCGCGGTCCGATCAGCTCGTCGAGCCCGAACAGGGTCAGGCGGTTCATCAAGACAGCGACGTGGCCGCCGGCGATGGCGACGGCGGCGCAGCCTTTGATGGCGTCGGCGATGACTTGTCGGTGCTTCTGCACCCACGGCCGCTCGAGCGTCTTCATGCGGTGCTCGAACTCGTCGCGCACGGTTTTGCACTTCTCGATGTGCTGGGCGTCGAGCCGCTGGATGGCCTCGATCGACGTCTGCTGCACCTCGTCACGCATGCGCTCGGGCATCGCGTAGTGGTTGACCTCGAGCTCGGCTGTCGACGCGTGGTCGAGGCGGATTCGATAAATTTCTTGCAGGTGCCGCAGCAGCACCTGCCGCTCGCGGTGGGCCTTCGCCAGCTCGGGATCTTTCTGAAAGACCTCGTTGCCGCGGGTGTGCAGCCGCAGGTTGATGGTGCCTGCGCCGCCGTTGATGTCGTCGAGGTGGGCGATGAGGTCGTCGTCTACGTCTTCGCGCTCTTGCCAACCTGCGGTGATGGTGGCGAAGCGGCCTTTGACGTTGTTGGCGGCGACGGTCGACCCAAGCGTTGGGTCGAAGCGCTGCGCGCCCAGCAAGACAGCGGTGCGGGGGATGGGGGCGTTCACGGCGCCTTCTTTGGCAGCTTGGACAACGGTTTGTCGATCAGCCGCGTGCGCGGACCTTGATGGTCTGGCCGACGACGTCGAGCATGGCGCGGAGCGTGTCGTAGTCGGGGTGCTTCAGGCGCATCCAGGCGTTGGCCATGAAGCCGGCGTCGACGGTGCCGGTGCGGGTGCCGGGGGCGGGGAAGTACTCGTCGATGATGTATTTGCCGAAGCGGTGGTGGACGTCGTCGACGCCGTCGTAGCCGGTGATGACGCCGTCGCACTCGGGGCGCAGGGCGATCATGCCGGCGGATTTGCTGCGGTTGGGCGGCTGGCCGATCTGGCCGTGGACGAGGGCGTTGGCCCAGGCGCGGTAGATGTCGAAGTCGTTGGCGGCGCAGTAGAGGTCCCAGGTGCGCACGCCCGGCGGGCGGCAGCCGATCTCTGAGAACTTCAGGCCCTTGGGGCCCATGAACCACTCCATGTGCGTCGCTGAGGTCTCGATGCCGAGGCCCGTGACGACCCGTTGGGCCATCTCTCTGACTTCGCGGTAGCTCGGCTGATCGATGCGGTTTGTCGTCACGAACTGCGGCGAGATCCAGCGCGTGCGCATCGCCTCGAGGACGTTCGGGTAGTAGTGCGTGACGAAGTCGACGGCGACCTTGCCGTCGATGCTGATGGTGTCGCAGAAGCCTTCGTGGCCTTCGATGAATTCTTCGACGGCGACGCTTCTGCCTCTGTGTCCGACGCCGGATTCGTGCAAGGCGCGGGCGAGGCCGGCGTCGTCGTCGACGCGGGAGGTGCCGCTGGCGCCGGCGCCATCTCGGGGCTTGACGATCAGTGGATAACCAACTCTTTTCGCAAAGTCTTGGATCTCTTTGACGTCGTCGGAGCCGATGGATTGGGCGCAGGGGACGCCCGCGGCGCGCAAGGCG
>JANNAY010001368.1:0-3568 GCA_031384945.1 Deltaproteobacteria bacterium | reverse complement strand
TGCGGGCCATCGACACCGCCGGCAACAGCGCCGTCACGCCCGAGCGCAACATCACCTTGAGCACCGACGGCGAAGTGAACCCCAACGCCGACACCGTGGGCGAAGAGAACGACACCAGCGCCGACGCCTTTGCCATCCGCTGCGGCAACGCCATCGACCTGCAGGTCGCCGCCGACGACGAAGACTGGTTCGCCATCGACGCCCCCGGCGACACCGCCGTCGAGATCGGCATCGACGCCGCGCCCGGCACCCCCATCGGCGTCGAGCTCTTCAGCGCCGACGGCGCGGCGTCGTTGGCCGCGGCTCCCGACATCCTCGGCGTGGGCGGCAGCGTGCGCGCTGTCTCGGCCGGTCCGGCGGTGCTCGCGCGCATCACCACCTCGGGCCTCGCCGTCAGCTACCGCCTCGCCGCCGTCTGCTCCGCCGAAGGCGGCGACGTGCCCGGCCCCGGCGACGACGACGAAGCCGAAGACAACGACACCGCCGAGACCGCGACGCCAGCCTTTTGCGGACAGACGAAGAACCAGCTGGTCGCCGCCGACGTCGACTTCTTTCTCGTCAGCGGCATCCGCGACGGCGACACCCTCGGCGTCGCCCTCGAAGGCGACGGCATCAGCGCCTCCATCGTCGACGGCACCGGCACCGCCATCGCCGGCCCCGGCGTCGACATCAGCGCCGCGGCCCTGCCCGCTGGCGACTTTTTGGTGAAGGTCGAGCCCACCGCGGGTTCGGCTTTTTACAACGTGACCTTCAACTGCTCGCCGACGCCGCCCGCTGCGGTGACGCCGGCGCGCGGCTGCGGCTGCAGCTCCAACGACGCCGGCCTCGCCGTCAGCGGCCTCGCGCTGCTGTTGTTGTTGAAGCGCCGCCGCCGCTGACATCCTCGGCGACGCGAGCATCTTCGTCGACGACCCCCTCACCCCGCGCTTCGCGCTCCCTCTCCCCAAGCGGAGAGGGTTTTCTGTTGGCGCTGTCGCGTTGGCGGGTGGTCGTGCGTGCGAAGCACTCCGACATGCGGGGGATGGTGCAAGGCGGGTGAGGGCTTTGACGACGGCGTCGTGCCGGTTTGCACTGCGCCCATGCTCACTTCGAAGACGCTGACCTTGCAGACCCGCCGATTCGTCGCCCCGCTCGCGTTGGTGTCTGCCGTCTTCGGCTGCCAGTGCGACGACGAGCTGGTCACGTTCAAGGGACGGCTGCTCGGCGTGCTGTGCGATCCGCAGACCGGGTTGCCCGCGCCCGGCGTGCCGTTTCGCATCGAGTCTGACGGGGTCGTCGTCACCAGCGACACCACCGACGACGACGGCAACATCGCCGCCGGCGGACTCAAAGACGGCGCCGGCACCCTCATCGCCGACTTTCCCAGCGGTGAACGCCGGCTCGACGTGAACCCCGCCGGGCAGCTGACGACGCTGTTCGAAGACCCCGCCTGCCGCGACGTGCCGCCCGGACCGGGCACCGGCGACGTCAGCGGCGTCGTGTGCAACCGCCACACGGGCGAGCTCGTGCAAGGCGCCACCATCACGGTGGTGCTCAACAACGGCGACACCGTCGAAGCCACCACCGACGACGACGGCAACTTCTTGTTGTTCGACGTGCCCACCGGCGACTACGCGCTGATCGTGTCGTCCGACACCTACCGCCGCACCTACGCCATCGAGGTGACAGAGGGCGAGACGACGACCATTCCTGGCGACGAGTGCGGGCTGCCGTCGCTGTCGACGGGACTGCTGTCGGGACAGCTCTGCGATCCAAACGGCGGCGGTCCGAACGGCGGAGCGCTCGCGGGCGCCGACGTGCTCGTCTTCGACAGCAGCGGCGACCAGTACCTCGAGCTCACCGACGACACCGGCAGCTTCGTCGTCGGTCCGATGGCGCCTGGTCCTGCGCGCGTGCACGTGACCAAAGACGACGTCGTCATCGACCTCAGCGCCATCGTCGTCGCCGGCGGCGAGGCCAGCGTCACCAACGGCGGCGACTGCGTGCAGCTCACCTGCACCGACACCGTGATCACCGTCGCGCCGATCGAGCCGCCCGAGCTGCTGCTCGTCGTCGATCGCTCGGGATCGATGAACGCCGCAGCGCCCGGCTACGGCACCACCCGCTGGCTCGGCGTCAAAGATGCGCTGGTGCGCGTCACCGACGCCGTCGACGACCGGATTGCCTTTGGCTTGATGCTCTTCCCCGCCCTCGGCGGCGAGAGCGGCTGCAGCGCTGCCAACGTCGACGTCGTCCCCGCCCTCGACGGCGCCTCTGCCATCGCCGCCGTGCTCGACGACTTCGACACCGAACCCCTCGGCGCCACACCGACGTCGTCGTCGCTGCGGGCGGCGCAGGCCTATGTGACGGCGAACCCGTCGACCCGCGCCCGCGCGGTCTTGCTCGCCACCGACGGCGCGCCCAACTGCAACGGCGACCTCAACCCGTCGAGCTGCCGCTGCAGCACCGGCGACGATCAAGACTGCCGCGACCTCGCCGGCAGCGATCCCGAAACAGGCGCCGAGACCTGCCTCGACGACGCCGATGCCGTCGCCGCCGTCACCGACCTCGCCGCCGCCGGCGTCGCCACCTACGTCGTCGGCGTGCCCGGCGTCGAGAATTTTTCGGACGTCTTGAACGCCATGGCCGACGCCGGCGGCACCGCCCTGCCCGGCAACAACGGCTTCTATCTGGCCCGCGACACCGCCACCCTCGACGGCGCCATCCGCGACATCGGACGCCGGCTGGCCAGCTGCGACGTCGACGTCGACGGCCTCGACCTGCTCGCCGCCGCGCAAGTCAACGTCGCCATCGACGACGACGCCCTCGTCAGAGACCCCGACCACGTCGACGGCTTCGACGTCGTCGACAGCGACACGCTCACCCTCTTCGGCGCCGCCTGCGACGCCCTCGCCACAGGCGGCAACGTCAGCATTTCGTCGTGCCTGCTCGGGGGTGAGCAATGAGCCGCGCCTCTGTCGTCTTCTTCGTCGCCGTCGTCGTCGGCGGCGCCTGCGCCGATCCGCCGCCGGTGATCGTGCACAACGTCGAGATCGGCGCTGGCGCTGGCGGCGTCGTCGGCGTCCTCTACGACGCCCTCGACGGCAGCACCGTCAACATCGACTGCGACCCCGTCGCCCCCTGCGCCTTTGACGTCGTCGACAAGGGCGTCGTCTCGCTGGTCGCGCGCCCGGACGTCGACCACCACTTCGTCGCCTGGGCCGGCGAATGCGCCGAAGAGAGCGCCGCCGTCATCGACGCCGTCGTCGTCAACGACCTCAGCTGCAGCGCAACCTTCGAGCTCAATCCGGTGGTCGTCGAAGAGGGACCGCTGCTCACGTTCGATGTGCTCGGACCGGGCGCGCTCACCACCAACCTCGCCATCGACGGCGTCGTCGACCTCGACTGCCACGGCGTCGACGTCGACCGCGCCGTCTGCGCCGGCCACTTCGCCGCAGGATCCGTCATCGACGTCACTGCCGTCGCCGACGCGGGCGCCAGCTTCAAAGGCTTCACCGGCGACTGCGGCGGCGAGAGCCCGCGCAAATCAATTGTGCTCGACCGCGACCTCACCAGCGGCGCGATCTTT
>JANNAY010001361.1:0-2603 GCA_031384945.1 Deltaproteobacteria bacterium | reverse complement strand
CAGGCGCGGCACGGCGCCGGTGAGGCCCGGCTCGAGGTGCTTCGACCAGAAGCTGGCAGCGACGACGCGCACCTCGGGGTGCTCGTCAGACAGGCGCGAGCCGGTGTCGTCGATCACAGACAGCGGCGGCGGGTCGGCGTCGTCGAACAAGCGTTCGAGCAAGACGATGGCGGCCTTTCGCGTCGACGCGGTGGTGCCGTAGACGTCGCGGCGCACGCGGTGGCGCACGCGCACGCGCAGCGCCGCGGCGTCGATCTGGATGCGCGAGAGCGCGATCAAGATCGCTTCTTTGACCGCCGCTTTCGGCGCCGGCGTCTTCGACAACGCCGTCAGCAGCGGACGCACCAGCTCGGTGTCTTCTTCGCGCACGCCTTCGCTCAAGGCCACCGCCGCAGACTCGTTCACAAACGGGTCGTCTTCGAGGATCGCCGCGACGACGGCCTTCATGCCCTTGCGATCGGCGAGGCGTCCCAGACACAGCAGCGCGGCGGCCCGCACGAAGCGATCGGGATCGCGCGTCAGCGGCAAGATCGACGACGCCAGGCCTTCTTCGACGCCGGTCAGACAGTTGGCCAACGCACGCAAGGCGACGGGCCGCAGCTCTTGCTCTTCTTGCGTCGACGCCGGGTTCGTCGCCGCGATCAACAGCGGACCTGCAGCTTCAGGCGGCTGCAACCGCGCCAGCGCCGTCGCTGCGCCGATGCGGGCGCGCGGCTGCGGCTGGTTGAGCTTCTCGATCAGCCACGGCACCGCCGGCTTGCCAGCTTTGACGAGCTCGTTGACGGCGTTGTCGCGCACCTGCCGGCGCATGTCGCCGAGGTCGTCGAGAAAGCCCTTCAGCGCCCCGCCTTCGCTCTCGGCCTGCTGCACGAGCGCTGCAAAGTCGCCGATGCCAACGTTGCTGGCGTCGGCGCGCTGGTCAGAGAGCGCGGCTTGCTTCTCGAGCTCGTTGAGCTTCAGCAGCACCGCGCCGGCCTTGTCGCGCACCCACGGGTCTTTGTCGGTGGCGAGCGCTTGCACGCGCGACTTCGACCGTTGGTCGCCGAGCGAGCCGAAGCCCTCGGCCGAGAACGCGCGCGCGTAGGTGTCGCTCGACGACGACAGCTTCTCGAGCGCGCCTCTGACGTCGTCGTCAAAGGCGTCGCGGCCATCGACGATCTCGGCGATGGCGCGGGCGACAAAGGCGACTTCGGCCGTCGGTGCTCTGCCGCTCTCGACGAGGGCGCACAGCGCGGGCAGCGCCTCGCGCGCCTTGAGCGCACCCAAAAACAGCGACGCCCGCGCGACCGGCGAGGTGCCGCCGTCGGGCACCGTCGTCGTCAACAGCGACACGAGCGCGGGCACCGCCCCGTGTCGCGCCGACAGCAACGTGGCCTCGCCTTGCTCGCGCTCGAGCTTCAGCGGGCTCATCAACTTGCGTGCGGCTGTTTGCAGCTCGCTCATGCGGTCTCCGTCGTCGATCCAGGCCCCTGATGAGGCTGTCGGCAGTTTCCCGGCCCGGGGCCCGGGTGGCAAGCTCGGCGTGATGGCGGTCCGCTCGCTTCGCCTCTTGCTCGTGCTGCTCGCGCGCGCTGGGCGACCGCGCCGCCGGCTTCCACTTCGAGCTGCGCGATCAGAACCCGAGCGGACAGAACGCCGACACCGCCAACACCCTCACCTTCTTCGAGCTCTTCGTGCGATAGGACCCGCGTGCCCTCTCGCAGCGTCGTCGTCCCGAACGTCGTCAAAGGCGCCATCGTCGTCGCCGCCGTCGCCGCCCTCGCCTGCGCGTGGATCTTCACGCCGCTGCGCACGCTGGCCACGCCCGAAGAATTCACAAAGCTGATCGCGCCGCTGACGTCGTCGCCGTTCTTGCCCGCCTACGTGCTCGCCGCCTTTGTCGTCGCCGGCGCCCTCTTTCTCAGCGTCTGGCTCGTGATCTTTCAGACGTCGCTGTTGTTTCCGCCGCTGGTGGCGTTTCCGCTGGCCATGACGGGGGCGGTGTTGTCGTCGTCGTTGTTCTACGCGCTCGGCCGCGCCCTCGGCGAAGACGTCGTCGTCAAATGGGCGCCCGCGCGCGTGCAGAAAGCGGTGGCCGGCGCCGGGCTCGAGAGCGTCATCGTGGTGCGCTTGCTGCCGGTGTTGCCGTTCACGTTCGTCAACTTGTGCTGCGGCGCCTTTCGCGTCCGCTACTCCGTCTTCGTCGGCGGCACGGTCATCGGCATGACGCCGGGCGTCCTCGGCATGAGCCTGCTCGGCGAGCGGCTGCTCTCGACCATCAAGAACCCGACACCGCTCGCGGTGCTGGGCCTGGTCGCCGTCGCCGTCGTGCTGGTCAGCGCTGCAACGCTGATTCGCCGCTTCGCGCAGAAACGATCAGCAGCAGAAGAAGCGAAGAAGGCGCCGACGTCGACGACGTAGCCATCTTCATCGTCGGCTCAGTCGGCTCACCTGCTGTCATGTCATTCGTCTGTGTCTCTCACGTCACGAGGCGGGCTTTGAGACCCTTGGCGACGGCCTTGCGGATGCCGGCAACGTCTTCGGTGTGCCAGGCGCGGGCGAGGCGGCGCGTGACGAAGCGACCGAAGAGCGCGTTCAAGACACCCTCGAGCTCGTCGAGGCGC
>JANNAY010000429.1:0-4937 GCA_031384945.1 Deltaproteobacteria bacterium | reverse complement strand
ATGTGAAACAAGTCGTTACCGATCTCGATCGTTCCAAACCGATCTCGATCCCCGCACCGCGATCTCTCTGGCAGCCTCGGCGCCATGAGCATCACCCTCTACGGAACCGTGACCTCTCCCTTCGTCCGCCGCGTCCGCGTGGTCTGCCTCGAGAAGAAGGTCGACTGCCGCCTCGTCGACGTCGCCGGCGCCCACCACCACAGGGTCAAAGAGGTCTCACCGATCGGCAAGGTGCCCGTCGCCCAATTCGACGACGGCCGCATCGTCTATGACTCGCGCGTCATCATCGACGAGCTGTGCCGCGACGGCTGGGCGCCCTTGCGCGAACCGGCGCACGACAGGCAGGGCCGCGTCGACGAAGAAAACGCCGTCAACCTCGTCGACGAAGCCTTGCTTGCGCTCATCCGCGTCTTCTACGTGAAGCGCGACGGCGGCGACGTCACCGCGCCGTTGGTTGCAAAAGAGAGCGCCCGCGCCCGCGACATCCTGCTGCACTTGAACGAGCTCTGCGTGCGCGAATTTCTCACCAACAGCGGCGCCAACGACGGACGCCTCGGACGACCCGAGCTCGCCGCTGCCACGGCGCTCGCGTGGATGAATTTTCGCAAGACCTTCGACATGTCGACGACACCGCGGCTGCAGGCGCTGTCGGCGGCGTGGTCGACGCGGCCGTCGATGTTGGCGACGGTGCCAGACGCGGCCTGACAATCGGGCGGGGCTCAGCCGACGCCGAGGTCTTTTTTTGTATAGACACGTCCGCGCCACTCGACGGTGCCTTTGACGCCAAAGATCACCGCGGCGTGAATGGCGCTGGTGGCAATGACGAGCGCGCCGATGGGAAACAGCAGCGCGGCGAGGGGCTCGAAGCGCAGCATCGAGCGCGCCTTGAGCAGCCCGGCCATCGGGAAGAGGGCTGCCAGGGCGGCGGGCACGACCAGCCAGGGCGCGTGCCCCTTCCACCACAACGGCAGGCCCGCGAGCACGAGCGCGAAGGGCAAGAGCGCGGCGACGACGAGCAAGGCGGCGGCGGCGGCGGCGACGACGGCGGAGTTGTTGAACTGCGCCAGAACCGACTTCTTGATGCCGAAGTAGAGCTCTTTCATCGAGCGGTACGGACGCAGCCGCACCTGTCCGACGGCGCGCATGACGGTGCCGCGGCCGCCTTCGTCGCGCATCATCTGGCCGAGCGCGATGTCGTCGACGACGCTCTGGCGGATGCGCGCGTGGGTGCCCCGCAAGCGGTAGGCGTCGGCCTTGACCATGTTGAAGGCGCCGATGCCGGTGCCGTGTGGCGATGAGGGCTCGGTCGCGCGCGGGTCGACGAAGCGGATTTGGTAGAGCAACACGAACAGCGGCAGCACCAGCGCTTCGACGAGCGAGCCGGCCTCGAGCCGCGGAAAGAGCGCGAGGTGATCGAGGCGCTCGCGCTCCATCGCGCTGACGGCGTTCCACAGGGCGCGCGGGCCGTGCAGCACGTCGGCGTCGGTGAAGAGCAGCCAGTCGCCGCGGGCGCGTCCCTGACCGAGCTCGACGGCGTAGCTCTTGCCGATCCACCCCGGCGGCAGCTTCTTCTGTTCGAGCACGAGCAGCTTGGGCAGCTTGTGGGCGCCGCTGCCGCCAGCGGGCGGCGCGAACTCGGCCTCGAGCTTCTGCAAGATGGCGAGGGTGCCGTCGCTGCTCATGTCGTCGACGACGATGACTTCGATGTCGACGCCTTCTTGGGCGAGCAGCGAGCGCACCGCCGCTTCGATGCCGCCTTCTTCGTCGCGGGCGGCGATGACGGCGCTGACCTTGGGCATGTTGAGCTCGGCCGATGCGGGCGCCGTCGATGGCAACTGCCGAAACGCGTTGGCCGAGCGCCACACGCGCGCGAGCACGAGGGCCCAGCCCAGACAGAGAAGGCTGGCCACCAACAGCGAAAGCTGCGCGAACAACTCGGTCAAATCAGGCTTCCGACGACGACGTAACCACTCGTTCGGCGCAACTCAGCCCGGATTGAAGTAGTTGAAGACGAACGCGGCGGCGCGTTCGACGCATTGTGTGTCTTGGACGTAGACGACGCCGAGGGCGTCGCCGGAGATGCCGGGGTTGCCGTAGACGATGACGTCGCCGTCAACTTCGCCGGTGCCGACGTCGCCTTCGAGGTCGGTGCGGCTGCTGCCGATGCCGATGCCGGTGTCTTTGCCGAAGTAGGGCGGCGAAACCGTGATCGACGAGATCTCGGTCGTGTCGTCGCAGACGTCGTTGCACAGGCCGGCGATGCGCACGCCCGATGACGACCAGATGCGCACAAAGATGTTGCCGAAGAAGCCGGCGTCGATGCTGCCCTGAGCGTCGAACGCGGTGCCGAGCAGCGCGTTGGCGTCGCCGAAGGTCGAGCCACGCGACAACGTCGACAGCGACTGGGCGTCGGCCTCGAGCGACATCGGCAGTGTCCACGTGTTGACCGTCTGCGGCTTGAAGGCGCCGAGCTGGATGACGTCGCCGTCGGCGTCGACCAGCATCTGCAGGCCGCTGGAGCCGAAGAACTGGATCTCGCCGTCGCCGACGGGCGACGTCGCGGTGGGACTGCCGTCGGGGGCGGCCTCGCCGATCGCGGCGCCGATGGACGCCGTCGCTGTCGAGCCGGCCAGCGTGAGCACGCGCGAGAGCACGTCGGTCGCTGCTGCGGTGGGCTCGGTCGTCAGCGTGCCGTCGTTGTCGACGTACTGCAGCACCAGGCGGTTGGCGCAGTAGGTGACGCGGAAGTCGTTGTTGGCGTCGGCGGTGCCGGTGCCGAAGGCGAGCTCGATGGCGCCGCGGGTGGTGGTGCCGACGGTGAGGGCGGTGCCGCCGACGTCGACGGCGCCGGTGCCGAAGGTGACGGTGGTGTTGACGATGTCGACGCCGGCGCAGGGGTCGACGAGGGGGCAGGGGTCGGGGGCTTCGCCTTCGCCTTCGCCTTCTTCGCCTTCGCCTTCTTCGCCTTCGCCTTCGCCTTCGCCTTCGCCTTCGCCTTCGCCTGCGTCGCCCTCGCCTTCGCCTTCACCTTCGGCGGTGGGGCCGGGGCAGGCGGTCAACGTGAAGGGGAGGCATGCGAGGAGGAGCGCGCGCTTCAGCATGCGTGCGCGTTATCACGTCGACAACGGCGCTGCACCGGGGCGGCTTCCCGCGTCGTCATCGTCGCGGTCGTCGTCGTGGTCGTCGGCGTCGGCGTCGTCGTCGGCGTCGTCGTCGGGCAAGCGGCGGACTGCCCGGGCGAACGGGACGACGGCGAGGCCGACGAAAACAACGAGCGAGGCGGCGGCGACGTCGAAGCAGGCGGCCCAGGCCGAGGCGTCGACGTCGGCGCCGGCGATGCGTCCGACGGCGCGCCCGCCAGCGGTGCCCAACATCATGCCGAGGGCGCCGAAGGCGTTCAGCACGCCCATCGCGGCGCCGCGGTGTCCCGGGGCGCTGGCAGCGGCGACGCGCAGCGACGGCGCGTAGACGAAGGCAGCCGCAGTGCCGCCGACCAGCAACACGATCGACAGCAGCGGGACGACGTCGACACGCCCGACCCCCAACAGCGCGGCGGCGTAGACGGCGGCGCCGCCGACGACAGAGGCGACGGGAGACAACCTCAACCGCGGCACGATCGCGGTGGCGACGGCGAAGGGGATCAAGAACGCGCCGTACATGCGGCCCACCATCGCGTCGCTGAGCCCGCGGCTGTGCCACAGCAGCGAGAAGGGCAAGATGAACAGCCCGATGGCGAAGCGCTCGGCGAAGACCAACAGCGACGGTCCGACGACGGCGCGGGCGCCGACCAACAAGCTGCCGCGCGCGCGCACGGCGCCACCCGGCTGCACCGCGCCGACGACGACAGCGACGATCAGCGGCAGCATCGCGCCGACCTGCAGCGGCAGCGCGGGGTCACGTCCGAGCAGCAGCACGCCGAGCGGCGCGCCGGCAGCGATGGCGGCGACGGTGGCGCCGCCGGCCCACGGCAGCCCGCGCTCGGGCGTCAGCCCCATGATGAGCGAGAGGGCGCCGACGTTGGCGGCGCCTTGCACGAAGCGCAGCGCGAGCAGCAGCTCGAGCGACATCGGCAGCGAGCAGGCGAACAGCAGCGCGCCGTCGATGACGGCGGCGACGATCAACACGACAGCGCGTTTGCCGGTGACGTCGGCGACGGCCGCGACGACGGGGGCGCCGATGATGGCGCCGAGCATGTTGATGCTCATGAACCAAAACACGCCATCTTCGCCTGGGTGCACCGCGGCAAAAAACGGACGCACCGTCGGGATCAAGAGCGTTGACGACAGCATCGACAAAAACGCCAACAACGCAGCGATGGCCGGCGGCAACGGCGCGCCCGTCACCTGCTTCTCGCGCCGTCGTCGTCGTCCGCGGGCCATGCGCCGTCGTAGAGACTCGTGCGCGGCTTGAACAGTCAGGGTTGTGGCGTGATCGTCACGAGGTGCGGCGCTTTGCGCAGGGCCCGCGCGCGCCTCTCGATCTCGCGGTCGACGTCGACGACCCAGTCGCGCTCGAGCTGCAACAGCGCCTCATAGCGACCCGGAACAAAGTCGGGCAGCGCGCGCGTCTTCTCGTAGCGCATGTGAATGCGCAGCTGGTCCTTCTCGAACAGCAGATCGAAGAGGCAGTAGAAGTCGTTCTGCCAGGGGTTGCCCGTCGTCGACGAACACTCCGCCAGCGACGGACGGCCATCTTTCGGCGGCGGTTGGCGCTCGACGATGGCGCCCATCAGGTCGACGCCGGCGGCGAGGTCGTTGCCGCTGACGACGCCGACGACGCTGTCACCGGCTTTGACTTCGAACTTCTTCTCTTTGGGCAATCCCTTGAGCTGCAAGACGAGCTTGCGGGCGTTGGCGACGTCGACGTTGCCGAGGTCGCCGGCTTCTTTGCCGGTGACGCTGAACAGCAACGGCGCGCGCGCGCTTTGTAGATCGACG
>JANNAY010000340.1:0-8243 GCA_031384945.1 Deltaproteobacteria bacterium | reverse complement strand
ATCGCTGGCGCCGTCGCTGCGCAAACCACCACCACCGCCGCCGTCGCCGCTGACGTCGCGCGCATCAGCGCGCAGACGTCGGGCTTGCGCACGTCGCAAGCACAGAGCGCCGACCAGATCGTCGTCGTCGTCGACGCCCTGCGCGCGCTGTCGTCCGCCTCCCGACCCCCCGAGCCGGCGGACCGCGCATGAACACCGGCAGCATCGATTCACTGCGCCGCGCAGCCCTCGACCGCGCCGTCGCCGATGTCGACGTCGACGGTCTGATGGCGCAGCTCGAAGAGCCGCTGTGGATGCTGCGTCGCGCCATCGTCGCCGCCCTCGCCGCCATCGGCGACCCTGCGGTGCGCCCGCTGGCTGCGTCGCTGCAGCGCGATCGCAAGAGCGAGACGCGCATCGCCGCCACCGTCGATGCCCTCGTCGCCTCAACCGGCGACGTCGAAGCCGTCATCGTCGACAGCGCCGACCACGAAGATGCCGCCATCGTCGCCGACGTGGCGCAGGTGCTCGGACGGCGCCGCCGCGCCATCTCGGTGCCGACGCTCGTGCGCCTCGCCGAGCACAAAGACGACAACGTCGCCGTCGCCGCCCTCGAAGGCCTCGGCAAGGTCGGCGGACGCGCCGCCGTCGACGCCATCGTCAACGCGGTCGAGAGCAACCAATTCTTTCGCACCTTTCCCGCCATCGACGTGCTGGGCCGCACCGGCGATCCGCGCGCGGTGGCGCCGCTGGCGAAGCTGTTGGCGTCGCCGCAGTACGCGCACGAGGCGGCGCGCGGGCTCGGGCGCAGCGCCCACCGCTCGGCGGTGGTGCCGCTGCTCGCGCTGCTCGTTTCGCCGAGCGACGCCACCGTGCGCGTCGCCGCCCTCGCCGTTGCCGACCTGTGGCAGCGCCACAAAGAGACCTACGGCACGACGCGTCCCCTCGACGACGCCCTCGCCGTTGCCGTCGTCGACGCATCTGCCGACACCGCCGTCCGCCGCCTGGGCCACTGCCTGAGCGGCGCCGATGTGCTCGAGCAGGTCGCCATCTGCGACACGCTGGGCCTGTTCAAGGGCGGTGACGCGTCGCAGGGCCTCGCCCGTTTGCTCGACGCCGACCCCGCCGTCGCCGCCGCCGCCGCCCGCGCGCTGTCGCGCCTCGGACGCACCGACGGCGAGCTCGCCACGGCGTTGACGACAGGCAGCAGTGCGCAACGCGCGGTGCTCTTGCCGCTGCTCGGCCGCGGCCGCGGACCCGAGATCGCTGCATGCTTGCAAGACTCCGACGCCAGCGTGCGCGCCCTCGCCTGCGACGCGCTGGCGCGCCTCGGCCACACGAGCAGCGTTCCTGAGCTGTTCGAGCGCTTGAGCGACAACAACCCGCGCGTGGTGCAGGCCGCCGTCGGCGCGATCCAATCGTTGGGAACGCAGCAGACGATGGCGCTGGCGTTGGCGGCGGCGTCGTCGAAGTCGGCGCAGGTGCGGCGCGCCGCGCTGCGCGTGCTCTCGTACTTCGGACGGCAAGAGTCGCTGACCGCGTTTGAAACCGCCCTCAACGATGAAGACGCGCGTGTGCAAGAGACCGCGCTGCAGGGGCTCGCCTTCGTCGAAGGCGCGCGTGCCTTTGGTTTGATCCTCGACGCAGCGACGTCGCCGATGGCGCGCACGCGGGCAGCGGCGATGCGCGCGCTCGGCAGCTCGCGCAGCGACGTGCGCGTGCAAGCGGCGCTGTTGCGCGGCCTCTCTGACGACGACGCGTGGGTCCGCTACTACGCCTGCCAGGGCGTTGGAAAGCTGGCGTTGGCGACGAGCGCCGCCGCCGTGGCCGCGCTGCTCGACGATCCCGCCGGCCAGGTGCGCGTCGCCGCCGTCGAAGCGCTCTCGCACCTGCGCTCCGACGCCGCCCACGCCGCCCTCTGCGCCGCCGCTGTCTCCGCCGAAGTCGACGTCAAACGCGCCGCGCTCATCGGGCTCGGCATTGCCGGTCGCAACGAGTCGCTCGAGCTGCTGATGAAGGCGACGACCTCTGAAGATGCGGCGACGCGGCTGGTGGCGCTGTCGGCGTTGGCCGAGCTGACGGCGCCGCCCGTGTTGCCGATGTTGGCACGCGCCGTCTCTGACGCCGACGAATCTGTCCGCACCGCGGCGCTTGGCTTCATCGCGTCTCGTCCGGGCGCAGACGCCACGCGGTTGTTGATCGGGTTTCTCGCCGACGAGAACGTGCGCGAGAAAGCGCGCGGCGCCCTCACCGTGCCGGTGCAGGGGCGCGTCGAGGGCCTGTTGCAAGCTCTCGAAGGCGCCGACGACGAGCTGGCGCCGCAGCTGACGTCGGTGTTGGCGCGCTTGAACCGCGCCGATGCCACCGCCGCGCTTGAGCAGGCCGCGACCTTGAAGACCACGGCGGCCCGCAAGGCGGCGGCGACGACGTTGGCGGCGCTCGGCAAACGCTCATCGATCGACATCTTGAAGGCGCTCGCGGCGAGCGACCCCGAGCCCGAGGTGCGCCGCGTCGCCTCTTTGCTGTTGGCGCAATGACCGCGATGAGGTCGTCTGAGCTCGCGCTCTCGCCGCAGGTCTTCGCGATCTTCGTGGGCATGCTCGAAGAAAAGGCGGGCCTGAGCTACGCGATCAGCGACCGTGAGCTGCTCGCCTCGAAGGTCTCGGTGCGCGCCATCGACCTCGGCTTCGAGAGCTTGCTCGATTACTACTATTACCTCCGTTACGACGACGGCGGCGGCGTTGAGCTCGACGTTCTGGTCGAGTCGTTGCTGGTGCATGAGACTTTCTTTTTTCGCGAGCTCGATCAGCTTGAGATGATCGTTCGCGGGTTGCTCATCCCAGCCGTGAACCGTGGCGAGCGCCCGCGCCTCTGGTCGGCGGCGTGCTCGACCGGCGAAGAGCCGCTGACCCTGCGCATGTTGCTCGACGCCAGCGGCATCGTCGACAAGGTCGACATTGTCGCCAGCGACGTCAGCCGCGAGGCCGTCGAACGGGCGAAGAGCGGTCGCTACAACAAGCGGTCGTTGCGGCAGTCGTCGATGTCGCCGCTGGCGTCTCGTTACATCAGTGCCGTCGACGATCGGCTCGTCGTGACGCGCAGGTTGATCGACGGCGTCGACTGGCGCGTGATCAACCTGCTCGACGACGCGGCCGTCGCCGACGTCGGCAGCTGCGACGTCGTCTTGTGTCGCAACGCGCTCTTCTACTTCAAAGACGACGTCACCCGCCGCGTTGTCGCGCGGCTCACGCGCAACCTGAAGTCGGGCGGCTTTCTCTTCGTCAGCGTCGCCGAGTCGTTGTCGCGCTTCGGCGGACCGCTGGTCTGTGAAGAGCACAGCGGCGTCTTCGCCTACAAGAAGGTCGGCGCATGACGACGAGCAAGATCCGCGTCCTCATCGTCGACGACTCAGCCTTTGCCCGCAAAGTGTTGCGTGAAGCCCTCACCGACCACGACGACATTGACGTTGTCGGCGTCGCCCGCGACGGCCTCGATGCGTTCGAGAAGGTCGCCGAGCTCTCGCCCGACGTCATGACGCTCGATCTGATGATGCCGAACCTCGACGGGCTCGCAGTGCTCGCCGCCCTGCCCCGGCCCGGACCCCGCGTCATCATCGTCAGCATCTCAGACCGAGAGAGCGCGCCCGGCGCCGAAGCCCTGCGGCTCGGCGCCGTCGACATCGTTCAGAAGCCCACCGCCCTCGCCACGGATCAACTGCGCGAGCTCAGCGCCGAGCTTGTGGCGAAGGTGCGGCTCGCTGCGCTTGCGCGGCCGCTGGTCGTCAGCGGCCGTAGGCCCGCCGTCGTCGTCGACGAAACAGAGGCGGTCAGCGTCGGGCACAAGGTCGACGTCGTCGTCGTCGGCACTTCAACCGGCGGACCGCAGGCCATCAGCCGCATGCTGATGGGGTTGTCGACAACGTTACCGGTGCCGGTGTTGGTGGCGCTGCACATCCCCGCTGGCTTCACCGACGCCCTCGCCGTCAGGCTCGACACCCTCTGCGCCATTCACGTCGTCGAGGCAAAAGACGGCGACATCCTCGAAAAAGGCGTCGTCTACCTCGCCCCAGGTGGTCGCCACCTTTCGGTCGTGCGGCTCAACGGGCGGCTGTTCGCGCGCGTGCACGATGAGCCAAGAACGACGCCACACAAGCCATCGGTCGACGTGCTGTTTCAGAGCGCCGTCGACGCTTGCGGCGCCCGCGTGCTCGGCGTCGTGCTCACCGGCATGGGCGACGATGGCACGCGAGGCGCCGTCGCCATCGCCCGCGCCGGCGGCCGCACCGTCGTCGAATCCGCCGACTCGTGCGTCGTCTGGGGCATGCCGCGCAGCGTGAAAGAGGCCGGCGTCGCCGTCGCCGAAGCCCACATCGACGACATGGCCCTGATGATTTCTCGCCGGGTGTAGCTCTTCGCCGCGCATGGCGGCCGTAACGACACCCCGAGCTGGCGCGCTACGGTGGTGTCGTGCGCGCTCGGTCCCGTCGTGTTGTCGCCATCGTCGCCGCCGTGGCTGCCCACGCCGCGGTGCTCTGCGTGCGGGCGCGCTCGGTTGAGCCGCAGGTGAAGCCGCAGGTCCGCTGGCAGGTCGACGTCCTCCGCGCCCCGATCGAGATCGAGCTGCGGGTGGCGCCTGCGCCGACGCCACCGACGACGCCGACGCCGACGCCGACGCCACCGACGCCGTCGTCATCGCGGCCGTCGTCGTCTGCTCCGTCGTCGTCTGCTCAGTCGTCTTCTGATCCGTCGTCTTCTGATCCGTCGTCTTCTGATCCGTCGTCGTCTGATCCGTCGTCTTTTGATCCGTCGTCGTCTGATCCGTCGTCGTCTGATCCGTCGGAGTCGCAGCCGGCGGATCGATCGCCGCGGGCGCCCGTCGTCGGCAAGCTGATGAACGACCTCATCACCGGGGCCGACGCCAAAGGACCCCGCCCGAGCAACGCCGCGCTCGAAGCCGCCCTCGACGACGTGCCCGCCAACGACGCCGACAAAGGCCTCGCCGGCGCCGCCCTCGCCGCCAACAAAGCCGGGCGCCGCTTGCGGCGAGACATCGCCTTTGACGACGTCAGCAACGGCCTCGGCGACGACTGGTTTCGCGACATGAAAAAGGCCGCCACCCGGCAGTGGCACGTCGACACCGCCGACCTCGACAACCCCGGCGACGTCTCACGCGAGAAGATCGTCGCCAACTATTTGCGCGACCCTTCGTCATGGGACGACGAAGCGAGAAAGAGCCTCGAGATCTTTTACGCGGCCGAGTCGCTCAGCTCAAAAGACCCGATCGCGCGCTTGCCCCTCGGCACCTCGGCGTCGATCGGCACGTACACGACGTCGACGCTGCGCCACTCGACGGTCGACGATCTCTTGCGCCGAAAAGAGGCCGGCTTCGCGGTCCGCTTCGCCTTCGACGTCGACGTCCACCACGCCGCAGATGGCGCCGTCACCGCCATCGACATCGCCCGCTCTGAATTCGAGCGCGCCCTCGTCGAGAAGGTGCGCATCGCCGTCGAGCGCGCCGTCGCCGATCAGCCTCCCGTCCCGCCGCGCGTCGCCAACGGCGGACCGTTTCGCTCGCACTGGCTCTTCGTCGCCACCTGGTTTCTCGACCCGCCCCGACCGCACATGTCGTCGAGCAACAGCATGTTCACCGACCAGCGCGGCGCGCCGATGATGATGTTCGGCTCCACCTTCGACGTCCGGCCCGATGGTCGGCTGACGACGCAAGACTTCGACGTCCACCTCAAGACCTCGGCCGAGCTGCTCGAGGTTGTGCCGCTGCGCCGACGCTGAGCTACTCGGCGAGGGCCGATGGCGAGGTCGGATCGAGCTGCCAGGCGTCGTCACCGTCGCCACCGTCGGCGGCGGCGCAGCTGAGCACGAGCAACAGCGCGATCAGGGGATGGCTTTGTCGAGGGCCTCGAAGTCGGCGAGGCGCGGCGGCGCAAACCCCGAGATGCGCTCGAGCGTGCCGACGGTGTCGCGCTGGAGCTCTTTCTTGGGGTCGAGGTGCAAGAGGGCCTGCTGCAAGATCTCGCGGTCTTGGGCCGAGGTCTTCGGCGAGGCGACGACCATGTCTTGCGGCGAGCGTCCGGTGAGCATGAGAACGCGGGCTTTGCCGACGGCGACGCCAGCGCGGTCGGCGGCGAGGTAGCCGCCGGAGTAGGTGGCGCCGGCGTCGCACAAACCTGCGGTGAGGTCGCGCAAGACCTGTGTGTGGTTGCCCGAGATGTGGATCTTGACGTCGACGTCGGGGTCGAGGCCGGCGGCCACGAGCTTGGCGCGCGGCAAGATGTAGCCCGTCGTCGACTTCACGTCGGGAGAGCACAGCGTCTTGCCCTTGAGGTCTTTGATGTCAGCGACATCGCTCTCTTCACGCACGAGCAAGACGCCGTCAGAGCCGCTGCTGCCGTCGACGAGCTTGGTGGCCAGCGGCACGAGGCCCGGCTCTTGGCGGCGCGTGGTGACGAACAAATACGGCGGCAAGACGGCGAAGCCGGCGGTGCCGTCGAGCACGGCGGCGGCGGTGGCGTCGTAAGAGGCCATCACGCGGATGTCGACGGGCCGGTGCGTGTTGCGCTCGAGAATCTCGACCAGCGCCGGCAGCTCGGCGGCGAGGCGCGTGGGCTCGACGGTGGGCGGCCAGGCGATGACGAGCGGCGTGCCTGACACCGGCGGGCCGCGCAACTTCGGCAGCACGACCAGCAGCAAGGCGACGACGACGGCGCAGGTGCCGGCGGCGATGGCGACGGCGGTGAACGCCTGCCGCTGCTTCGACGGCGACCGCGACCGCGCCATCGACGTCGTCGGCGCCTGCGTCGGCTGCGTCGGCTGCGTCGGCGACGGTGGAGACGGCGCGCCGCGCGGGTTCGAATTCTTCACCGTCTCGGCGAGGGCGCGCGGGTCGAGCGAGGCGGGCAGCTTCGGACCTTCGAGCGGCGGTCCATCGGTCGTGATCTGCGGGTGGCGCACCGTGGTGGGTTTGTCGACGACGGTGCTGTCGCCTTCGCCGATGGCGCCGAAGCCGTCATCGTCGTCGGCCGAGATGCCGGGGCGCGAGCCCGTGCCGGTGGCGGTGGTGCGATCGTGGGCGGCCTTGATGAACGACTGCTTTTTTTCATCGAGCTGCGCGCCAAGCAGCGGACGCACGTAGGCGGCGACGGCCTCGGTCGACGTGTCGAGGCCGCGACTCGCGTCGAGCAACGCGGTCTTGAATTGCTCGGCCGTCTGAAAGCGCGTCTCTTTCTTCGCCGACAGCGCCTTTTCGAGGGCGGCGACGACGAGCGTGGGCACATCTTTGCGAATCGCCCGCAGGTCTTTCAGCTCACCGGTGACGATGGCCTGCATCGCGTCGAGCTCGCTCTCGCGCTTGAACAAGCGCTCACGCGCGAAGAGTTCCCACGCGACGATGCCGAGGGCGAAGACGTCGGCACGGCGATCGAGCGGCTCTTGCTTGCACTGCTCGGGGGCCATGTAGTGCACCTTGCCTTTGAGGGCGCCGGTGCGGGTGTTGTCGTCGCCAATGACGTCGGTGGCCTTGGCGATGCCGAAGTCGAGCAGCTTCACGTGACCGTCAGCGGTCACCATCAAGTTGTGCGGCGAGATGTCTCTGTGCACGAGGCCGAGCAGCTTGCCCGTGCCGTCTTTGAGCTCGTGCGCAGCGTGTGCGCCAGCACAGGCCTGGGCCGCCAACGAGGCGGCGACGCCGGGAGGCAGCGCTTGTCCACCGTCGATGGCGGCGACGAGCAGGTCGCGCAGCGAGCAGCCCGCCACGTACTCCATGCTGAGAAAGGGCAGGCCCTGGTCTTCGCCGAGCTCGTAGATCTGCACCACATTCGGGTGGTTGATGCGCGCGACGTAGCGGGCCTCGGCGAGAAACATGTCGACGAAAGCCTGGTGGATCGCCAGGTGCGGCAAGATGCGTTTGACGACGACGAGGCGCTCGACGGCGTTCTCGCGCTCGGCGTAGCGCTGCCGCTCGACGCAGACGAAGACCTCGGCCATGCCGCCGGTGGCGAGGCGATCGATGACCGCGTAGCGCCCAATGCGCTCGGGGATCGGCAGCTGCGGGGCGCCAGCAGTGCCCGGCTGGTCGCTCGCTGACCTCGACAGGGCTGGGCGCACAGACATCGTTCGAGAGTGTAGGCCGTTGACCACTCCCGACGCTTGTTTCCCGCCCACCTCGTTGATTCCCGGATCCGTCGTCGCGGTAGGTTGATGCATGGTTTCATTGGCTCGCGTGCTGCTCGACAGCGGCCTCATCGACGT
>JANNAY010000333.1:0-3444 GCA_031384945.1 Deltaproteobacteria bacterium | reverse complement strand
CCTTGCTCGCGCGCCAGCTCGGCACGCTGTCGGGCGGCGAGCGACGGCGCGCCCACGTCGCCCGCGCCCTCGTCGACGACAACGCCGTCGCCGTCTTCATCGACGAGCCCTTCGCGGGATTGGACGCCGCGAGCACGGCGTTGTTGGTGGCGGCGCTGCGGCGGCGGGGCGAGCAGCAGATCGTGGTCGTCAGCGTCCACGACGTCGGCACCGCGCTGGCGCTCGGCGGGCGGCTGCTCGGCCTCGAGCAGGGCGCCATCGTCGTCGACGGCGCGCTGCCGGGGGCGCTGTCGCAGGCGTCGGCGGTCTGGGGCGACGTCAAGGTCGTCGTCGACGGCGACTTCGTGGGTGTGCTGCAACGGAGAGCGTGAATGAGCGACGACGTGTTGGGCGATGGCACCCTGACGAGAGAGAGAGTGGCCCTCGAGCAGCTGCGCATTTTGTCGTGCGACCTCGCTGAGCACTTCGTCGAGCGGGTGGGCCGGGCGAAGGGCTTCGCGGTCTGGCTCGTCGACGGCGACGTGCAGAGCTTCACACCGCAGGCCCAAGAGCTGTTCGACCGCGTCAGCGACAAGATCGAGCAAGAGCTCTTGTGGTGGCGCGACCACGGACGCGATGGCGACGCCGCCACCGAAGCCCTCGCAGAATTCGCCGACGCCGGGGTCGTGGCCCGCGTGCTCGCCCGGCTCTGACGCGGTACACCGCCGGCGTGCGCCCCCGCGTCTCTCTCTTCTGCGCTGTCGTCGCCGTCGGCATCGTCGTCGTCGGCGGTGAGGGCTGCGACTGCGGCGGCGCCGGCGACTGCCCCGACAACAACGAATTCGTCGTCGACGGCAGCGCCTTCTGCGTCGACGACAAAGACTGCGCCGTCGACTTCGGCGATGTCAGCGCCGGACTCTCGTCGAGCAAGCGGGTCTCGTTCAAAGGCACCTGCGAGTCGTTCTTCTTCGAGGCCCGCGTCGACGACGACGCCGACGACGTCTTCTCTGTCGGCCAGAGCGCGTTTCAGCTCGGCACGCAGTTCAACGAGGGCTTCGTCTTCATCGAGGCCCAGCCCACCGACGCCGAACACCACGAAGGCGCGCTCAGCATCGAAGGCGACGGCGTCGACGGCAGCGTCGTCATCGACCTCGCCGTCAACTGAGGGCGGTTGTCGGTGTCGATGTCGAGGGCGTCGCGCAGAGTAGCTCTCGCCGCCGATCTCGTTCAGCATCGGGGCCGAGGACTGCCATGACCGCGATCGCACCTGCTTCGAACCGCACCGCTGTCGTCGTCGCCGTGGCGGTCGTCGTCATCGCCGTCGGCGCCCTCGTCGTCGCCCATGTCGTGCCGCAAAAGGCCCTGATCGCGACGGCGATGATGGTCTTCTTGCTGACGGGCGTGGTGTCGCGCCGCTTCGACGAGCTCGGCCTGCTCGCCGTCGCCGCCTGCACGGCCGGGCTCGGGTGGAGCTTCGGGTTGTGGTGCTCGTTCCGTGATTTTCCGTTGCTGCCCGGCCTCGCCGGCGCCGGCGTCGTCGTCGCCGCCACCGTCGTCGCCGCCCGCAGTTGGCAGGGCGATCCCGTCGTCGTGCACGGTCGTTTGCTGGCCGCGCAGACGGTGATGCTCGTGCTGATGGTCTTGTCGTGGGGACGCTTCAAGAGCGGCGTGCTCGGCGTCGGCGTCGGCTTGCTCTTCGTCGGCTGGGGCGCCGTCAACCTGTTCGCCCAGGTCGCCCTCGCCGCCAGCGACAACGACGACAACGCGCGCACCGTCAGAGCCGCCGCCATCCTCCGCGCCGGCGCCGACGTCTGTTGGAACGCTCTCGTGACGTGGGCGCGCTTGCTGCCTGACGACGACAGCAGCGACGGCGCCGACCTGTTCGGCTGATCAGCGCTTGAGGGCGCGGCGCAATTTGCGGGCGAGCTCGCCCGTGTCGATGGGAAAAACGACGACGTCACGGGCGCCGGCGCGCAACAGCGCCGTCATGCGCGCCATGTCATCGACCGACGACGCGGCGACGACAGGCACGGCGGCTTTGCAGTCGGCGTCGACGGCGGCGGGGGCGAAGACGACGTCGACGGCAGCGGCCACAGCGGCGGCGACGTCTCTGCAGACGACGACGCGAAAGCCGTTCAACGCCAGCGACGTCTCGAGCGACGCATCGTCGCTGACGAGGCCCACCGTCGACGCCGGCATCGACGCCGGCATGTCACCCACCGCCATTGTCATGGTCGGCGCGGTCGGCGCCAGGTTGTCGTCGGTGCGGTCGACGCCGACGCTGCGCAGCGGCGTCGAGAACGCCGCGCGCCGCTCGCCAGCGACGCCGATCTCTTGCAGGCGCGCGAGGGCCGCGCCGACCTCGCGGGCCGACGGACGGCGCGCCGCGTCTTTCGCCAACATGCTCTGCAACAGCGCGTGCAACGACGCGTCGACGACGAGCCGCGACGGCAGCGGCGGCGGCGTCTTGTAGAGGTGGTCGGCCACGATCTGCCCCGCAGCGCCCACGAACGGCGGCTCGCCGGTGAACATCTCGTAGAGCACGCAGCCGAGCGCATAGATGTCAGACGGCGGACCCAGCGGCCGACCCATCGCCTGCTCGGGCGAGACGTATTCGGGGGTGCCGCTGATGACGTCTTGCGAGGTCACGCGGCCGAGGTCGCCGCCAGCGTCGGCGATGAAGGCCAAACCAAAGTCGAGCAGCTTGGCCTGCTCACCCGACACCGCCGGCTCGAGGATGACGTTGGCCGGCTTCAAGTCGCGGTGCACGAGCCCGATGTCGTGGGCGGCTTCGAGCACTTCGGCCAGCTGCATGCCCGTGAGCACCGCCTGCTCCAGCGACAGCGCGCCTCTCACAACCCGGTTGTGCAACGACTCGCCGAGCAGAAGCTCCATCACCAAGAAGAAGCTGCCGTCGTCGACGCCGAAGTCGATGATCTGCACAGCGCCCTTGTGCCGCAGCGCCGACGCCACCCGCGCCTCACGCTCGAAGCGCGCCTGCGCCAACGACTCGGCTTCGCTGCCGTGGGCGAGCCGCATGACTTTGACAGCGACCGGACGTCCGAGCCCCAGCTGCGTCGCCCGGTAGACGACGCCCATGCCGCCGGCGCCGACGCGCTCGTCGATGCGAAAACGGCCAGCGATGACCGTCCCGGCGGTCGGCAGCGGGGCCACTAGCGGTCCCTGTTGGCGGCGTCGAAATCACGCATGAGAGTTCTCGCGGTGGCGGGGTAAATCGAAGACACGCCCATGATTGCTACGCCCGACGCCACCGCGAAAGAAGCCCGTCCCGCCCAGACCGATCTGCGTCGTCCACTCGTCGCGGTGGCGGTGCCGCTGCGCCGCAAGCTCGCCGCCGCCGCTGCCGTCGTCGCCGTCGTGCCGCTGCTGCTGCTGGGCTTCGTCTTGATCGATGTGAACAAAGACGGGCTCGAAGACGGCGCCAAAGCCCTGCACACCGCCGTG
>JANNAY010000329.1:0-15194 GCA_031384945.1 Deltaproteobacteria bacterium | reverse complement strand
CGAAGACGAAGCCGCTGTCGTCGTCGTCTTCAGCTGCAGGTCCACGTGCCGTTGCTGTTGAAGGCGCAGGTGCCGTTCGGCTGCGACGCGCAGTACCACTGGCCGTTGCTGCCATAGCGACAGTTGTAGCCGCAGGTGTTTTGACCTCGAGAACCGCGGTGGCACTCGGGCGGCGTCGCGGCCGGGGCGAGGCCGGGCGCTTGCGCGACTTGTGAGCAGACGACGCGGCCGTCGGTGCCCATGGCGCAGGTGCCGTCGGCGGTGTTGGCGCAGGCGACGACGCCGTCGGTGCCCATCTGGCAGTGGTAGCCGCAGGCCTGGTGGCCGTCGGTGCCCATCTGGCACTCGGGACCAGCGGCGGCGGCGCCGGCGGCGCGGGCCCGGCGCGACGACGACGATGCTGCGCCGCCGCCGGAGGACGAGGCGCCGCCACCACCGCCGCACGAGCCGCTCGGCGACGACGACAGCAGCGGCCGCCACGCCGCCTCCTGGCGCAGCTCGGCGCAGGCAGAGACGGCGATGACGACGACGATGAAGCAGCTGGCGAAGAAGGCGCGCACCGAGACCTCCGAGAGAGCGAGCGCACCCTCGCGCGGCGCGGCGGCTGCGACAACGGATGGGCCCATCGGAAGATCGGCGGAGACGTTGCCGCCGTCGACGATGGCTGGCATCCGACGCCCATGAGCATTCGCGGACAGAATCCGGAGACGTGGCGCGCGCGCTGGCGCAAAGGCACCTGCCCCGTGCACGGCAAAGGCTTCGTCGACGTCGACGGCGCGGCCCTCGAAGACGGCGCCGCCAGCTACGTCGCCCAGCGCTGCGTCGGACAACTCGGCGAAGACTGCCCGATTCTCGTCGCGCGCTTCGCCGGACGCGATGAGCACCACGCCACGTTCGGCTGGTTGCAGGGTCCTGACGACATCAAAGCAGCGCTGGTCAAGAGCGGCGAGGTGCTCGCTGACAGCGTGCGCGCGGGCAAGTTCAGCCGCGAGACGCGCACGTCTTACCCGCTCGAGCCCGGCTGACCGACGCGCACCGCCAACGAGGCGTCGAGCAACAGGCGCACCAGCCGGCGCTCGCGGCGCACCGGGATCCAGTCGTAGAGCAGCACCTCGGTGGGGCGCCACAGCACGATCCACGACAGGATGGTGACGCCTTCGCTCAGCGCGGCACCGATGGAGCCCGTCAACGTCGCGCGCATCAGCTGCGACAACGCGAACAGCGCGACGAGGATGACGACGGCGATGACGAGGGCGCTGAGGCCGAGGCGCACCCGCTGGTGGTTCTGCCGCACGATGCGCTGCAACGAGGCGCCGAAGTGGGCACGGTACGAGTCTTCGATCTCGCTCGCCGCGCAGGGCTCTTGCAGCCAGAACACCACGCGCACCCGCGGCGACGACGCCAGGTCTTCAACGGCGTCGATCAGGTAGGTGGCGAGGCCAGGGTCGAGGTCGCGCTCGCGAAACGGCGCCGGGTCACGGTTGTCGAGCAAGCGCTCGATGTTCGTCGCGCTGACGTCGATGCACGGGACGCCGTCCTCCAGGCGGTAGCGCGACGGAGCGGGCAGAGCTGCCAGCGCGGATGGAGCCGAAGCGGCCGGGCGCGCGGCGGTCGGCATGTCTTGCATCGTGCTCTTCACCCGTTGCCGCTCTCGACGTCTTTGACGGTGACGGCGACGACGGTGACGACGACGGGCACCAGCAGCCACAGCGCCAACGTCAGCGCGGCGAAGCCGGCGTCGAGGCGCTCGGTGTCGCGGGTGTCGGCGCCGAGCAGCTCGGCCGCGAAGTAGAAGCACGGCCGCTGAAACGTCGCCGTGCGCGGACCGCCGCTGTCGAGCATGCCCTGCACAAAGACCAGCGAGATGCCGGTGATGGTGCCGGCCATGCTGCCGCTCTTCTGCGCCAACACCGTCGCCATCATCGCCGTCGACGACGTCACCAGCCCCATGAACAGGCCGCCGAGCATGCGCACGCTGGCTTGTTCGGCGACGACCCCGCCAACGCCTGCGGTTTGTCCGGCGACGCGGCCGACGACGTCTTGCACGACGGTGGCGACGATGACGTCGACGACGAAGAAGGCGCTGACGACGAAGGCGACGACGACAACCTTGGCGACGTAGACGTCGACGCGGCGCGGGTGGCGGGCGAACACCAGCTTCCAGGTGTCGTTGGTCTGCTCTTGTCCGAGCGCCCACGACAGCAAGAGCGGCGGCAAGAGCACGCCGACGGCGACGGTCAGCTCCGACGTCGGTCCGAGGTTCTGCGGAAAGCGCAGCGGGCTGCCGTCTTCGACGAAGACGCCGAACAAGACGACGAAGAGCAGCGGCAAGGTGAGAAAGAAGAACAGCAACCCGCGCACGAACGGCGCGCTCTTGATCTTCAGCAGCTCGGCGATGATGAGGTCGATCATGGCGCGCTGCCTTTGTCGGCGACGACGTCGAGAAAGGCGGCTTCGAGGTCGAAGCCGACGGGCTCGAGGGCCAACAGTCCGACGCCGGCGTTGACCAGCGCGCGGGCGAGCTCGGGCGCTCTGGCGTGTTCGACGTCGACAACGATGGCCTGGTCAGCGCCGATGCCGGCGACTTCACAACTGTGTCGTGCTTCGAGCAACGCCCGCGCCTTGCCGGTGTCGTCGACGCGCACCCGCACGCGCTGTTTGCCCGACAGCCCGCTCATCGGACCGGCGAAGCGCTTCTTGCCTTTGCTGACGATGACGACGTCGGCGCACAGCTGCTGCAGCTCGTTCAGCTGGTGCGACGAGACGAAGAGCGTGCGGCCCTCTTGCGCCAACGCGGCGAGCAGCTCGCGCATGAAGGCGACGCCGACGGGGTCGAGGCCGTTCATCGGCTCGTCGAGAATCAGCACCTCTGGATCGCCGAGCAGCGCGATGGCCAGACCGAGTCGCTGCTTCATGCCGAGCGAGAAGCCGCGCACGGCTTCGTGTCCGCGTCCGTCGAGCCCCACGCGCGACAACAACGTGGCGCGGGTGGCGTCGTCGACGTTGATGCCACTGGTGCGGGCGACGACGCGCAAGACTTCGTCGGCGGTGAGCCACGGCCACGCGCTCGGGCTCTCGATGAGCGCGCCGACCTTGCGCGAGGGCAGCGCGCGGCCGCTGCCGACGTCGACGCCGCAGACGACGGCGCTGCCGCTGCTCGGCCGCACCAGCCCGAGAAACATGCGCAGCGTGGTCGTCTTGCCGGCGCCGTTCTCGCCGAGAAAGCCGGTGACGACGCCGCGTCTGACGTCGACGTCGAGGGCGTCGACGGCGGTGCGTTCGCCTTGCTTGCTCTTGTAGCGCTTGGTCAGCCCACGGGCCGAGAGAACGACGTCGCTCATCCGGCTACGCTACTGTGGCTCTGACTTCGGCGGGTGCTTCGGTGTCTGCTGCAAAATTGTTCTGGGGAGTTGTCGCATGCGCACCACACTGAATCTCGCAGTCATCAGTGCCTTTACCCTGCTCAGCGCGGCCTGCTCCGATCCGGCGCCTGCCCCCGGCGCCCCGCTCGCCCTCGAAGAGATCGTCGGCCACTGGGAGGGCACCAACGGCCTCGAATTCGCGACCCTCGACATCACGCCCAGTGGTGGATTGTCGTGGGAGCGCAACGGCATGAGCAAGACGTCATTGAATGGCGCGACCGTCACCAACCTCACGACGACGGGCTTCGACGCCAGCGCCTTTGTCAGCTTCCACTTCGTCATGAACGCCGTGCCGCACACAGAGAACGGCGTCACCAACATGACCCTCGATGGCATCGTCCTCACCAAGGGTCCGCAGCCGACGGCGACGAAAGACCTCGAGGCCGAGGTCGCCCGCCTCAAGGCCGAGAACGAGACGCTGAAGCACGGTGCGACGACGACGATTCCCACGACGACGAAAGAAGCGCCGATCCCGCCAGGCTGAAGACAGAGGCGGTGGGGCCCGGGTGTCTACCCCGCCGCCGACCCCAGCTCGGCGTCGACGATCTCTTGCACCTTCTTGGGGTCGGCCGCGCCCTTGAGCGCCTTCAAGACCTGGCCGACGAGAAAGCCCTTCACCTTGTCTTTGCCGCTCTTCACCTGCTCGACCTGAACGGGGTTCGCGGCAAAGACCTCGCGCACGACGGCGCGGACCTTGTCGTCGACGTCAGCGCCTTGCGCCAGCCGCAAGCCGCGGGCGTCGACGGTGGCATCGACGTCATCGCCGAGAGCGAGCGAGCGCAGCACCTCTTTGCCGCTCTTGCCAGCGATGGCGCCTTCTTCGACCAGTGACACAATGCGGGCCAGCTGTTTCGGTGTTACCTGATCAAGGCCCCGCTCGAGGCCCATCACGTCGTTCAAAAGCCAGTTCGCCGTCGACGCTGACGCGGGCGCCCCTGCCATCAACGCAGCATCAAAAAACGAAGATGTCTCAAGATCTTCGACCAACGTCGCTGCCGACTTCGGCGTCATCTTGTACTGCGTCGTGTACCGCTTCTTCTTCTGCGCCGGCAGCTCCGGCAACGTCTGCGTCCACGTCTTCAGCTGTTCGTCGCCGACAACGACGACGGGAAGGTCGGGGTCGGGCATGTAGCGGTAGTCGGGGGCGTCTTCTTTGCTGCGCATGCTGCGCGACTCGCCTTTGTCGGCGTCCCACAACCGCGTCTCTTGCGTCACGCTCTCACCGCGCGCCAGCAGCGCGATCTGCCGTTTGCTCTCGCTGACGACGGCGTCGTGCACGAAGCGCGGGCTGTTGATGTTCTTCAGCTCGACGCGCGTGCCCAGCGGCGCGCCCTTCTGACGCACGCTGACGTTGACGTCGGCGCGCATCGATCCCTCTTGCAGGTTGCCGTCGCAGACCTCGAGGGCCATCACGATGGCGCGCAGGGCGCGAAAGAATTTCATGGCCTCTTCGGCCGACGACAGCGACGGCGCCGTCACCACCTCGAGCAGCGGCGTGCCGGCGCGGTTCCAATCGAGCCGCGTGCCGTCGTCGCCGTGGAGCGACTTGCCGGCGTCTTCTTCGAGGTGCGCCCGCACCAACGGGATCGCTCGCTCTTCGCCGGTCTTGTCGTCAACGACGATGCTGACGCTGCCGCCTTCGACGATGGGCTGGTCGTGCTGCGTGATTTGGTAGCCCTTCGGCAGGTCGGGATAAAAGTAGTGCTTGCGCGCAAACACCGACCTTTGTCGCATTGTTGATCCGCAAGCGATCCCGACCTTCACCGCCATCTCGACGGCCTGCGGGTTCAAGACCGGCAGCGCGCCGGGCAGGCCGGTGTCGACGGCATCGACGTCTGCGTTGGGGGCTTGTCCGAAGCGCACCGCGGCCGGCGAGAAGAGCTTTCTCGCCGTCTTCAGTTGCACATGAACTTCGAGCCCCACCACGATTTCCCAGTCGCTCATCTCGGGCCTCATCGGCGCGCCGCGGCGCTCGCCTTGCTATTCTATCCGCATGACGAAGCCGTCGCGGAAGCGGAAGATGCTCACCGGAATCGACGGGTGGGCCGAGATGACCCGGCTGCTCATCGAAATGTCCGAGCGCACCGGCCAGCCTCTCGTCGTCGATCGCTCCGTGGCGAAGCTCTACTGCGTCGTTGTGGATGAGAAGACAGGAGCCCGCCGAAAGAAGTTCGTCAGACGTCTGAAGCGCAGCTGACTGTGGCTGTCGATCAGGATCCCTCTTCGTCGTCGAGCGGATCAGCGCCGCGGCTCGTGTGCCACACCGCCAACACCTCGACGATGTCGTCTTCGACCACCCAATAGACGTGGTAGCGCGTCCTGTTCAGCAGCAGCCGACGCAGTCCAGGAAATCTCGGCTCGTCGAGAACGCGGAAGACAGTCGCGTGTTTGGCGATGCGGCGAAACGACGTCAGCAGTTCGTTCCGGAAGAGCGATGGGTGAAGTGGCCTGTTCTCGCGCCACCACGAATCTGCCGCGTCGATGTGCCGGAGGGCGCGTCGCGAGATCCGAACCTCGGTCACTTCGGCGCCTTCTTGCGGAGCAACGTGAACAGCTCGTCGACGGTGACGTACTCGCCCGCACGAATCTCCGCCTGTGCTGCCTTCAACTCCAAGATGTCGTCGTCGCTCAGGCGCACAGGCGTGTCGTCGTCGACGAGCACCGTGACGGACGCTCCATCCACGAGCTGCTCACCCGGGACTTCGATTCGACCCGCAACGACCTGACCTTGAAGAGCTCGCATGGATTGATTGTAGCGAACCGCGACTACTTCTTCTTCGCCGGCATCGTCGTCGGCGCCTTCTTCGGCGCCCGCTCTGCCGCCGACTTCTCGATGGCGTCGCGCAACGCTTCTCCGCCAGCGGACCCGCCCGGGACAGATGCGGTCGATGCGGGCATCACCCCACCGTGGGCGCGGGTGGCGGCAGCAGCGGCGAGGGCACCGGCGGCGTCGGCACCGGCGGCTGCGCGGCCTCGAGCGCCGCCTTGATGGCCGCCAGCGCCGTCAGCTCTTTCGGCGTTGTCGCTTGTGGCAGCGAACCCTCGATCGCCAAGACGCTGCCGTTCACCACCAGCGACGCCGACAGCCGCGATGTCGGCCGCTCCACCACCGGCAGCGTCAGCTTCTGTTGCTTCGGAAACGCCGGCACGAGCGCGATGATGGCGTTCATCTGCGCTTCGCTGAGCTCGAAGGTCGTGCGCCGCTCCGGCGACGTGTGACCGTTGCTCGGGACCCATTCGGTGCGCGTGACTGTGCGGCCCCACATCGACCATGTGCCGCCGCTGGCGCCGCCGGTCTCGTTCCACTGCAGCTGCAACGAGAACGGTGGCGGCGGGGGCGCCTGCGCGATCGCGCCGACGGCGAAGAAGGCGGCGGCGACGACGACGAAGAAGAAGCGGCGGTGCATGTGGCCTCCAAAAAAAGACAGCCACCTCGCGGCAGCCGTCTTTCTGATCATGAACTGGTGAGGCTCAAGAACGATTCATACCGAGCTCAGAGAGCTTGAGCTGCGGGCGCTTCGCGTCCGGCCAGTCGATGTGGAAAAATTCGCCGCGCGGCGCGTCGGTGCGCTCGTAGGTGTGCGCGCCGAAGTAGTCGCGCTGCGCCTGCAAGAGGTTCGCGGGCAACGTCTCGGAGCGGTAGCTGTCGAAGTACGAGAGCGCCGAAGCGAAGAGCGGCGAAGCGGTGCCGTCGAGGGCAGCGCGGGCGACGACCTTGCGCCAGTTGTCTTGGCCGGCCTGAACCTTCTCGCCGAAATACGGGTCGAGCAGGAGGTTCTGCAGCTTCGGGTTCTTGGTGAACGCGTCGGTGATCTTCTGCAGGAAGCCCGCGCGGATGATGCAGCCGCCGCGGAAAATCTGAGCAATTTCACCGAGGTTGAGGTTCCACTTGTACTCTTGCGAGGCCGCCGCATAGAGCGCGAAGCCCTGGGCGTAGCAGCAGAGCTTGGAGCAGTAGAGGGCGTCTCTGACGGCGTCGACAGAGATGTCGATCGCTTTGCCGAGGCCGGTCGACCCCTTGAGGACCTTCGAGGCGGCGACGCGCTCGTCTTTGAGCGCCGAGATGCAGCGGGCGAAGACGGCTTCGGCGACGGTGGCCGCGGGGATGCCGAGGTCGAGCGCGTTGACGCTCGTCCACTTGCCCGTGCCCTTTTGGCCAGCGGTGTCGAGGACGACGTCGACGAAGGGCTTGCCAGTGACCGGGTCTTTCTGCTGCAAGATGTCGGCGCTGATCTCGATGAGGAACGAGTTCAGGTCACCGAGGTTCCAATCCTTGAGGATCTTGCTGCACTCTTCGGGCGTCTTGCCGAGCGAGTGGCGCAGGATCGAATAGGCCTCGCAGATGAGCTGCATGTCGCCGTACTCGATGCCGTTGTGCACCATCTTCACGTAGTGGCCGGCGCCATCGGGGCCGATGTACGTGGTGCAGGGCACGCCGCCCTTGACGGGCTTACCGGGGGCAGCGCCTTCGAGGGGCTTGCCGGTGGTGGCGTCGACCTTGGCGGCGCAGGCCATCCACACGGGCTTCAAGATCTCCCACGACTCGGGCTTGCCGCCGGGCATGAGCGACGGACCAAAGCGGGCGCCTTCTTCGCCGCCGCTGACGCCGGAGCCGACGAAGAGCAAGCCCTTGTCGGTCAGCGCTTTTTCGCGGCGGATGGTGTCGGTGTAGAGGGCGTTGCCGCCGTCGACGATGACGTCGCCCTTGTCGAGCAGCGGCGTGAGGCTGTCGATGACGGCGTCGGTGGGACCGCCGGCCTTGACGAGGATGACGATGCGGCGCGGCTTCTTGATCGACGCGATGAAGTCTTTGAGGTCGGCGGCGGGCACGAGGCCGCCCTTGGTGTCGCCGAAGACGGCGGGCGGGTTGTCGTTGACGAACTTCTCGGTCGTCGCCGCGGTGCGGTTGTAGACGGCGACCTGGAAGCCGTGGTCGGCCATGTTGAGGACAAGGTTTTGTCCCATCACGGCGAGGCCGACGAGGCCAACGTCGGCAGAATTCGGAGCGGGCTTGTTGAGCGCCATCGGGGATCTCCCTCTGTGTGTGTTCGATCGATCAGATCGGTGTTTCAGACGGCGCCCGAGGTACCGCGCGTGGCGAGTGCCGGTCAAATCGCGCTCGCTGTGTGTTCGCTCAGCGTTGGCGACGACGACGCGGCCCAGAGAGGCACAGCACGAGCCTCGTCGTCGCCGGCGAACAACGAAGAGCGAAAGGCTGCGCGCTGTCCTCTGAGGATGCGCTCTCGTCGGCGTTGAGGTCGACGCTGCCCACGACGACGGAGGAGACGCGCATGACGTCTGCCTACCACCGCGGGCCGACGGCGCCTGTCATCAGCTGTGGGTGACGGAGAGGGCGTGGTCGACGGCGTCGACGAGGGGACGGCGGCGGGCGATCCACGAGGTGCAGAAGGCGGCGAGGCCCGCGTCGCCGTCGTCTTCGGCGACGACGCGCAGGTCTTCGGCGTGGGCGAGGCCCTGGCGCAAGAGCACGATGGTGTCGCGCTCGAAGGCGCGGGGGGCGGCGCGGCGCAGGGCGACGGCGTCGACGCCGCGTCCGGCGGCCATGTCGCGCAGCCACGGCTCGACGGCGCGGGCGTGCTCGGCGACGGCGCGCAATTCGGCGGTGGCGTCGACGCAGACCACGGCTTCGGCGTCGCAGACGGCGTCGACGACGCGCTCAAGCTGGATCATCTCGATCAACGACGGTCGCGCGCGTCCGCCCGAGCGGGCCGGCACGAACGGGAAGAACAACATCGATGAGGATGAGGAGGAGGAGGAGCTGCTGTCCAACATGGTCGCCCACAGATGCAGCACGCATGCCCCGGTGGGCGCCGCAGTGGGGCGCAGCGACGACGTCAGCGGCCGTCACGAGACCGACACAGTGGGGCGTTCGTGCGCGCCAAAAGGATCTCACCAGCACGTGCCGTTCAGCGCAGCGGCCCGGTGGTTCGAATCATGACACACAGGCTTGCGCATTCACGCTTCTGGTGGATACTGTTTTATCAGAAAGGCAGGATCTTATGAACACCGTGATCATCGAAGTCCGCGCCGCCGAGGGCGGTGACGACGCCAAGAGCCTCGTCCTCGAGCAGCTCGCCATCTACCTGTGCCACGCGGGGCGGAGGGAGCTTTGAGGCCACGGTCTTAGAGACCCGTGCTGGCTTCGCCGTCTTGCGCCTCACGGGACGCGGCGTGCTCGAGCTCATGCGCACCGAGCCGGGCGGCCACCGCTGGCAGCGCGTGCCGCCCAACGAAAAGCGCGGGCGGGTTCACACCTCAACCGTCACCGTTGTCGTCGTCGAAGAGGTCGAAGCCGACGTCAGAGGCCTCGACCTGCGCGACGTGCGCATCGACACCTACCGCGGCACCGGTCCGGGTGGGCAACACCGCAACAAGACCGAGAGCTGTGCCCGCGCCGTGCACCTGCCCACGGGCCTCGAGGCGCGCTCAGAGTCGGAGCGGTCGCAGCACCAGAACAAGCAGTACGCGTTGGCGGCGCTGGCGGCGCGGCTGAAGCAGGCGCGGCAGCAAGAGCAGCAGGCGGCCCATGCCGATGTTCGTCGTCGTCAGGCAGGGTCGGGACAGCGGGGGGACAAGGTCCGCACCGTGCGCACGCAAGACGGGATCGTGACCTGTGAACGCACGGGTCAGAAGCACCGTTTGAAGGATTACATCCGCGGCGATCTCGCGTGGCTCACACAAGCATAATTCAACGTCGACAGCCGCGGCGGCGTGGTCGCAGGCACAGGCGTCGCGCACGTTGGAGTGAGCGGGGCGCTGCCCAACGGGCCTGGGGCTGCTCGCGCGCGGTGAGAGCGGCGCGACTGGGGCTATGCTGCCGGCGATGAGCGAGCAGCGGGACACGCCGCCGGGGGCGATCGATGCACGCGGGTTTCTCGCGCGTGCATCGCACGAGATCCGGGCGCCGATCCAGACGATCGTCGGCATGGGCGAGTTGCTCGGCGAGACCGCGCTCGGCGAGGTGCAGAAAAGCTACCTCGCTTCGCTGCGCGGGGCCGCCGACCAGCTCTTGCAGCTGCTCGACGACGTGCTCGACCTCTCACAGATCGCCGGCACCGGCATCTTGCGGCAAGACGCCTTCGACCTCAGAGACGTCGTCGAGGGCGTCGTCGAAGCCGTGACGGTGCGCGCGCAAAACAAAGGACTCGAGATCGCCAGCGTGATCGACGATGGCGTCTCTCGCTTTCTCGTCGGCGACGCGCAGCGCATCCGGCAGGTGCTGACCAACTTGCTGGTCAATGCCATCAAGTACACGGCCAAGGGCGAAGTCTCCCTCCGCGTCAGCCGCGGCGGCGCCGGCCACGTCCGCTTCGACGTCACAGACACCGGCCCCGGCATTCCTGCTGAGAAGCAGCGGGCGGTGTTCGAGCCGTTTCACCAGCTGAACACGACGACGACAAAGCGCGAGGGCGTTGGCCTCGGCCTGACCATCGCCCGCGAGCTCGCGCAAAAGATGGGCGGCACGCTCACCCTCACCAGCGACGCCGTCGGCGCTGGTCTCGGTCACGACGCGCCTGGTCCGGGCTGCACATTTTCGCTTGAGCTGCCCCTCGAGCCCGAAGAGAACGCGCGCCGGTCGACACAGCGGCTCGGCGTGCAGATTCGCAACCTGCGTTTCTTGATCGTCGACGACAGCGCCGTCGGCCGCGCCTCGGTCGCGCAGGCGCTGCACCCGTGGGCCCCCGCCATCGTCGAGGCCAGCTCCATCGCTGCCGCCTGCGACTGCGTCTTCGAGGCTGGCGTCGAGCGCCGCGAATTCTCAGTCGTCTTCGTCGACGCCGCCCTCGACGACGCCGCTGCCTTCGCCACCTCGATCGCGCCGACGCCGTGCGTGATGCTCGTCGACAAGAACCGCCTGCACACCGACGAAGCCCGCGTCAAAGCGGCCGGCGGCGTTTTGCTCGCGAAGCCGGTGCGCGCCCGCGAGGTCTACAAGGCGCTGCTGCTCGCGGTGGCGGCTGAACCGACGCCGACGCTGCTGCTGCCGACGGCCGAGCAGCCCCTGGCTGACCTCACGGGCTTGCGCGTGCTGCTCGTCGACGACGCCGCCGAGAATCGCTTCTTGCTGTCGACCATGCTCTCGCGCTCGGGCTGCACCATCGACGTCTGTGGCAGCGGCGAAGAGGCCGTACCGCTGGTGCTGCACGCCCCCGCCGACCTCGGCTTCGACGTCGTGTTGATGGACATGGAGCTGCCCGGCATCTCGGGCAGAGAGACCACGCGCCGCATTCGCGCTGCCGAGCTGTTGAGCAAGCGTCGCTCGCGCATCATCGCCGTCACCGCCCACAATTCGCAGGAAGCCATTCAGCGCTGCCTCGACGCCGGCTGCGACGGTCACCTCGGCAAGCCCGTCACCCGCCAAACGTTGATCGCCGCCGTCGCCGCCCATGGCCGCGCGCCGCCGTCGCCGGCCCCGGCGTCGCTGTCGACCATGACGCCTGCTGCGGGCACGCCCGTGGTGACGCGGGCGTCGCTGCTGGCGGCGACGCCGACGTCGACATTGCAAGAGGCGCAGATGGCGATCTTGCAGCGCGACTTCCGCGCGGTTGAGCTCGCCATCGACCACCTTGAGCAGCAGCGGCCCGGCTCCACCGCCGACCTCGCCACCGCCGTCCGCACCCGCTCGGTCGCGCAGGTGCGCGCTGCCCTTGAGCGCTATGCACGCACGGTGACGACGACGAACGCGCCGATGACGACGCAGCCGGCGCGGGCGACGCCGCTGGTGCCGGCGCCGTCAGCGTCAGCGACGCAGGCGCAGTTGGCGGCGCTGCTGCCCGGCTACCTGCGCTCGCGCCAAAAAGATCTCGAGCAGCTGCAGGCGTTCTTGCCGGCGAACCGGCTGAAAGACGTCGCCTTCATCGGCCACCGCATGGCGGGCTCGGGCACCGCGTTCGGGTTTCCTGAGCTCACCGAGCTGGGCGCCGCCCTCGAGGTCGCCGGCGTCGCGGGCGACGTCGCCACCGCGCGCATGCTCGTCGAGCAGCTCGCCCGCTGGGTCGCCAAACGCTGAGCCACAGAGGCACGATCGGGCGGCGAAGTCGACGCATTGGTCCCGCTCCGACTTCGGGGTAGCGAGCGCGCATGATCTGCACGAGAGCGCTCGCAGCCATCGTCTTGTGTGCGTCGCCCGTCGCCGCCCAGGTGCTCACCGAAGGCGTCTTGACCGGCGACGTCGTCGACGCCGAGAGCGGCGACGTCGTCGCCGGCGTCACCGTCGTCGCCCACGGCGAAAAAGGCGACATCACCGCGGTCAGCGACGACGAAGGCCGCTACCGCCTCGATGGGCTGTTGCCCGGCATGTACACGGTGTCGTTCGTCAAAGACGGCTGGGTCTTCGACGACGTCGCCAACGTGCGCGTACGGGCCGCCGCCACGCTGCGCCTCGATGGCATCGGCGAGAAGGGCGCACGACCTGCACCAACAACGGGCCCGACACCTGCGCCCAACAACGGTACAGCAAATGGCACCAACAAGGCCATCAAGGTGCGGGCGGGCCGGCCCGTGGTCGACGTCGGCTCGACGCAGTCGGGCGGCACCATCGACAGTGACATCACCCGGCGCGTTCCGCTCGTGGCGCCTGGCTCAAAGGGCGGCGCGCAGCGCGGCTTCGAAGGTGCGGCGACAGCGCTGCCGCAGGTGAAGACCGACACCTACGGAGCATCGATCAACGGCGCGACCTCGGTCGAGAATCAGTATGTCATTGATGGCATCAGCGTGAACAACGGCGGCTTCGGCTACCTCGGGTCGCCGCTGTCGATGGAGTTCGTCGATGAGCTCGGCGTGATCACGGGCGGCTACTTGCCGGAGTACGGCCGGGCGATGGGCGGCCTGATGAACGTCGTGACGAAGTCAGGCGGCAACGAATTCGAAGGCAGCTTCTTCACGGCGGCGACGCCGGGCTTTCTCGAAGGCAAGCGGCTGACGGTGCCGAACCAGGGCTCGGTCATCCAGACGTCGCAGAAGCTCGATGTCGTCGGCGACGTCGGCTTCGAGCTCGGCGGACCGATCATCAAGGATCGCTTGTTCTTCTTCGTCGGCGCCGACATTTCGACCGTGCGCTACACGCTGACGCGCTCGCTGTTGACGACGGCGAACGAGCCCATCACCGGCGGCCGCGATAAGTTCGTCGCCTCGCAGACCAACCTGCAGGGCATGGCGAAGTTCACGTTTCTCGCCGACGCCACCAACCGCTTCAGCCTCACGTTCATCGCCACGCCGTCGCAGTCTGGCGGCAAAGGCGAGTTCGGCATCGACCCGACGACGGGCGAGCCCGAGCGCGACACCCTCGAAGGCACGCAGTCGGCGCTGGCGCACATCTACCGGGCCGGCGCCGTCGACGGCACCATCAAGTGGGAGACCTCGTGGCTCGAGCGCCGCTTGCGTCTCGACACGTCGGTGGGCCTGCACCACGAGATCGAGTCGCGCTTGCCCAGCGACGGCAGCGCCATCGGCAGCGGCGAAGGGCTCAGCGCCGTGCCGCAGATCGAGTTTCGCCGCAGCGACCCGGGCTCACACTCGATCACGCGCTTTGAGAAGGTCGGCGACGGCGTGTGCCCCGTCGGCGAAGAAGATGGCGAAGCCGGCGCCGTCGTCTGCCCCGTGCAGCGCTACCAGCTCGGCGGTCCTGGCTTTCTCAGCGACGCGACGTATGATCGTTTGCAAGCGCGGTCGGTTCTTCAATATACGGTAGAAGCCTTTGGTCTGCACATCCTCAAGGCCGGCGTCGACAGCAGCTACACGAGCTACCACCTGATCCAGGCCTACAGCGGCGGCGACCGCTACCGCGAAGAGGGCGACGGCGCCTTCTTCGACGACGACGGCCTCTTCGGCTACATGGTCGGCCCCGACAAGATCCAGACGCTGTCGAAGTACGAGGCGACCGTCAGCTCGTTCAACATCGGCGCCTTTGCCCAAGACACATGGACACCTTTTGACCTGCTCACTGTCAACGCCGGTGTACGGTGGGACGGCGAGTGGCTCTTCTCGGCCGACGGCAAGCCCGGCCTCGTTCTGCCCAACGAGTGGAGCCCGCGGTTGGGCGTCATCGTCGACCCCACCAGCAGCGGCAAGATGAAGCTCTGGGGCTCGTTCGCCCGCTACTACCAGGGCATTCCCCTCGACATCGCCCAGCGCGCCGCCACCGGCGACCCGACGATCTTGAGCGTGATGCCGGCCGAGACCTGCGACCCCACCAGTGCCGAGGGGCCTGAGGGCCGCGTCTCGTGCGACAAAGACGAGAACAAGATCGCCATCAACGGCGCCGACCAACCCGATCAAAAATGGTTCGTCATCGGCGCCGGCCGCACCGCCATTGATCCGGCGCTGGCGCCCCCTTCATCGGATGAAATTACCCTCGGTGCCGAGGCTGAAATTCCCTATGACCTGCTCCCCGGCGCCCGCGTCGGCGTCGTCTACACCCGCCGCTGGGTCGGCTGCCCGTGGGAAGGCGCCGAAGACATCGGTGACGGCGCGCTGTGCAGCAAGACCATCGAGGACATGAGCCGCGACGAAGCCAACACCTACTTCGTCGGCAACCCCGGCTTCGGCATCGCCAAAGACTTCGACATCGCCACCCGCAACTACGATGCGGTCACGCTGATGTTCTCGAAACAATTCAGCGATCAATGGCTCGCGCAGGTCAGCTACACCCTCTCTTGGTTGCGCGGCAACTACGCCGGTTTGTTCCGTCCTGAAACCGGCCAGGTCGACCCGTTCATCAACACCGACTTCGACCTGCGCTCGCTCACCGTC
>JANNAY010000328.1:0-2779 GCA_031384945.1 Deltaproteobacteria bacterium | reverse complement strand
TACACCTTCGCCTACACCATCGCGTTCGCCCTGCGGGCCGCGGCAGGCACAAAGACGAAGGTCATGGTGCTCGACCGTCCGAACCCCATCGACGGCGTCACCGTCGAGGGCAACGTCGTCGACCCGGCCTTTGGCTCGTTCGTCGGCGAGTACGCGCTGGCCAACCGCCCGGCGATGACGCTCGGCGAGCTGTGTCGCTTTTTCGTCGCCGAAGACGGCCTCAAAGATGTCGACCTCGACGTCGTCTGGTGCGACGGCTGGCGGCGCTCGATGTTGTTTGGCGAGACCGGGCTGCCGTGGGTGTTGCCGTCGCCGAACATGCCGACGCCCGAGACGGCGCTCGTTTACCCGGGCGGCTGCCTCGTTGAGGGCACCAACCTCAGCGAAGGCCGCGGCACCACCCGTCCCTTCGAGCTGTGCGGCGCGCCGTACATCGACGACGCCCACGCGTTCGTCGACAGCGCCCGCGCGCTGGCGGGCAGCAAGGGCCTGCCGGGCGTCGTCCTGCGTCCGGCCTGGTTTCGCCCGACGTTTCAGAAGCACGCGAACACGCTGTGCGGCGGCGCCCAGCTGCACGTCACCGATGCGCGCACGTTCGACGCGCTGCACACGACGGTGGCGCTGCTGGCGGCGGCGCGCACCTTCAAGGGCTTCGACTGGCGCCGCACCACCTACGAGTATGTGAGTGATCGCCTCGCCATCGATTTGTTGTTTGGTGACAACACCACCCGCAAGAACCTCGACGACGGACAAGACGCCACACAAGCCACCGCGCACCACGAGGTTCAGCGTCAAGCCTTCTTGAAGAAGCGCGCCGCATTCTTGTACGCCGGCTACGCAGCATGAAGATCGTCACCGTCGACGTCACCGGCACCGACGACGAGGTCGCCGCCAAAGCCGTCGCCCGCGGCGTCGCCGAAGCCAAAGACGCTGACCGCCTCTTGTTGTTCGGCCACGCCGTCGTCGTCGCCGCGCGCATGGGCGAGCAAGAGCGCGAAGAGCGCGAGGGCGCGTGGCTCGACGCCGCCGCCGCCTGGCTGCTCTCTGAAGACACGTCGACGTCGCCGCCGCCCCGTCCGGCGGCGCAGCCGTTGGCGAAGGCCATCGCCGTCGTCAGCAACCGCGCCGACGCCGTCGCCCTGCCGCGCTCTGACCGTGTGCTCGAGATGGCGGGGTCGCTGCTGGTGATGGCCGTGCCCGCCGGCGACGGCGTCGACGCCGTCGACAACGCCCACCTCTGGCTCGTCGGCGGCGCGCCCTTCGCCATCGCCCAGCATGGGACAAAAGCCGTCGTCACCGTCGGCGACCGCGTCGTCGTCGTCGAAGTCAAAGGCGGCGAATGCGGCGTCGTCTCCTACGACTTCGACGGCGTCAGAAGCGACCACGCCATCGGCCTGCAGGTCTCCTCGCGCATGTCGGTCAGGGGCGCCACAGCATGACGACGACATCGAAAGTACCGGGCATGACCGACGAAGAGCTCGCCGCTCTCGACGCCTTTGTGCCGCCGCTGCGCGGGCTCGGGCGCATCGGCATTCTCGGCGGCAGCTTCAACCCGCCGCACCTCGCACACCTGATGATCAGCGTCGCCGTCTACGCGACCGAAGAGCTCGATCATCTTTGGGTCATTCCCACGGCAAGCCACGCCTTTGGCAAAGACCTCGCTCCCTTCGACGATCGCGTGCGCATGTGTCACCTGGCGTTTCGCCATCTGGCCGGTGGCGCCGCCGTGCTTGACTTAGAGAATCGGCTGCCGCGTCCGAGTTACACCGTTAATTTATTGCGCGTGCTGCACGCTCTTCGACCCGGCATCAAACCCGTCTGGATCGCCGGATCTGACATCCTCAAAGACCTGCCGCGGTGGAAAGAGCCCGAAGAGGTGCAACGTTTAGCGCGCATGGTGGTGGTGCCGCGCAAGGGCTACGAACAGGGCGCGAAGCTCGGCATTGATCTGCCGCTGTTGTCGTCGACTGACGTGCGCTCGCTGCTGCATGAAAAGAAAGACGTGTCGGGTCTCATTGACCGCGAAGTCTTGCAGTTCATCGAGCGGCGCTTTCTCTATCGCGAGTAGCGCATGGCGCTCCGGCCGCGCCCGCCATCGTCGTCAGCGCGCATCTCGGCCGGCGACATTGTTTGTTGTGCTGCGCACGGCTGATCGAAGCGGCGCCGCCTCTCGTCGTGGAAGCCCTCTTTCAGCCCTTCGGCCTGCTCTCAGTGGCATTGGCCGCCGGCTTTTCGCGCGCGCCACAAGGGTCAACGCTTCTGCGCGAGACCCTGGGTGGCGTTCAGCAACGGCTGGATGCGCTTCAGCTGACCGCGCGCGTCGAGGTCGGTGAAGATCCACTCGGCCCGGCGCACGAGCCGCCACGCGCGCTTGGGAGCTTGTGAGCGCAACAACAGCTGCGCCAGGCCAACGAGGACGTCGCCGAGGGCGAAGCGATCGCCGATCTGGCGGAAAGCGACGACGGCGCGCGTGTATGCCAGCCGCGAGGTCGCGAAGTCACCGCGCTGCATGGCGAGCTGGCCTTCGGCGAGGGAGATGTCGCCGACGGCGCGGGCCTGCGCCCCTTTCTTCAGCTTCGTCTTCGCTGTCACGAGCACGTCTTCGGCGTCGGTGACGGCGGCTTTGGTCAAGAGCGCGGTGATGAGCGCAGCGCGGGCGCTGACGGCGTCGTCGTCGGTGCCGGCGCGGTCAAAGGCGTCGACGGCGGCCTTGAGGTGGTCGATGGCGCGGTCGTAGTCGCCTTTTGCGACGTAGCTCTTGCCGATGTTTTTGAGCGAC
>JANNAY010000324.1:0-15990 GCA_031384945.1 Deltaproteobacteria bacterium | reverse complement strand
CACGGTGAGCGCGCCTCCGCCGAGTTCGGCGCGCGCCTGCTCGAGCGTCTTGGGATCGCGGCCGAAGATCGCGACGCGCGCTCCTTCGCGCGCGAACGCCTTGGCGGAAGCGAGACCGATGCCGCTGTTGCCGCCGGTGACGACGATGACCTTGCCGTTGAGGTCGGGGACGGCGCTGGCGCTGTAGACCATGTCGGGTTCCTTGGTGTCGTTTGCGCTGAGCAGGGAGCAGAACACGACGCCACGCTACCGTCGTCGGTCGCCGGTGGAATCGCTTTCAGCGCGGCGGGATTGCAGTGTCGCTGTCTGATTCGAGCGAGCGGCGCCCGTCACGTTCAAGGCCATGCGACGCCGTTTCTGCATGAAGTAGGATCAACGAGCGGTGGTGACGCACACAGCTTTGGATGGTGCACAATGTCGACAAAGAACGACGACGAAAACATCGAAGTCAGCGGCGCCGACATCAACGACGTCGACGCCGACATCGTCGCGCTGCCGATCGACAGCCGGCTATTGGGCGACAGGCGACCCGTGCTGGCGGTGTTGGCGGCCTGCGCGCCCGCGGTGCGCGACAGCCTGACGCGGCTCGCAGCGGCCATCCCCACGGGCATCGCGCCCGGCGCGGTCGTCGTGCTGCCTGCCCTCGGGCACAAGCGCTTCAAGCTCATGTTGCTCGTCGTGCTCTTCGACAACCGCGACGCACAAGCGACGTCCGCGCTGGTCGAGCCCGACGAAGCGCGCATTCAGACGGCCGCGGCCGCGCTGTGGCGAACGCTGACCCAGGTGCCCGACGCACACGACGGCCACCTCGCCCTCGTCTCGTTCGCCGGCCGCACGGGCGACGCAGGCGAGGCAGCGGCCACGGTGGTGCGCGCGTTTCAAACCGCGTCGACGGGGCCGCTATCACGACACATCACGTTCGTCGAACGCGACCAAATTTACTATCGTGATGTTCGCGCAGCGCTGATCAGCATTGGCGTCGAACTGCCCGCCATGCCTGATGGCGAAGAAGTGTAGCTACGGCGTGTAGACACCCGTGATTGTCGTCGTGGCCAACGCCGCCGCCTCAAGCGCGGCTTTGACAGCGGTGCGGCTGCTGTCGACGTTGACGCCGTCGAGGGGGCGGGCGCCGACCGCGTAGAGCTTGAACTCATAGGTGTGGGCCTCGGGCGGGCACGGACCGAGATAGCCGCGGGTGACGCCGTCGTAGGCGACGGCCTGCAGCGCGCCAGCGACCGAAGCAGGGCTCGCCTCGTTCTCGACGGCCGCCGGCAGCGACGTCGTGGCGGCGGCGACGTCCCACAACGCGCTGTGCACAAAATTGATCGAGAGGTCGGTGAGCACGACGCCGAAGCCAGCGGTGCCGGCTGGGGCGCCGCTCCACGCGAGTGCGGGCGATGTGTTGGCGCCGTCGCAGCTGTGCAGCACGGGTATCGCGCCGCCCTCGACAAACGCGTCGCTGCTGACGACGAATTCGACCTCTTCGCCTTCGCCTTCTTCGCCCTCGCCTTCTTCGCCCTCGCCTTCTTCACCCTCGCCTTCTTCGCCCTCGCCCTCGCCTGACGGCGGACAGGCGACGATGAAAGCGAGGGGCACCAAAAGAAGAGCCAGAAGAGAGAGCACGCGCATGACATCAGTCTAGAGGTCACCGGGCGTCGATGGCGCACGATCTCGAACGATCCCGAACGATCCCGAACGATGCCCTTCGCGCTGGCAGCAGAGTCAGGCCTGCTCATCGACGGGCAGGCCGTGCAGCTTGCGCGCAGCGGTGCACTCACTGTCGCCAGGGTTCACCCGGCGGCAGCCACGCGGACGCAAGGCGTAGATGCCGCAGCCGACGCGGTCGCCGACGACGCCGTCGAGGGCGACGCAGCGCTGCTCGTCGCCTTTGAGCTTCATGAACCACGCGCGGTCGCGGCGGTCGGCGAGCTGCCGCAAGAGGTCGCGCGCCGCGAGCAGGCCATCGCCGCGCTCGACCTCGACGTAGTCGCGCGACTCGACCTTCATGTTGCGCGCTGAGTTGCAGCAGCACGCACCGCAAGACTGGCAGTCGTAGTGCGCGCTCACCGCCGCAGCCTACTCCGCCGGCAGTTTCGCTGGCGCGCCACTACCTCACGGTTCGCGCCGGGATGGGTCGCAACTTTCATGAGGTGCGCTTCGGTGAGCGAGAGGCAACTTGGAGAGCTGCATCGTCGTCGACGAAGCGCCCGCTGCAACTTCGGCGACGTGAATGCCCAACCCGGGTTGTGAATCACAGAAAGACGCACGCAGCCGATGACGTCGCAGTGAAGTCGCCACAATCAAAGCACTCTGCGACAGCGGTTCGTCGGCCTGAGCACCTGCTGCGCTACTGTGCGCGCGCGCCGCCAGTTCGGCGCGAGGAGCGGACCGATGGAGCGATACAACGAGTCGAGATTTCGCAGCGACGTCGACAACGCGCTGAAGACCATCCGCACCGTGCTCGACAACACGAAGAACCCGCAATACCCGGCCGACGTTCCCCACCGTTACGACGACAAGTACCTGCTCGCTGAGCTCATCTCGAAAACGGCGGTGGCCGCGACGTTCGAAGCGCTCAGCCACGTCGGCGTCGGCGGCGACGCGCGCAAGCAGATGGTCGACTGGGCGAAGCAGCGCTCGGTGACGCTGCGGCTCTCGGCGCACGAGGCCTGCACGTTTCTGCGCGAAGAGAGCCGCAAGGTCGAGAGCGCCAGCCATGTCATCGAGAAGAAGACGCTGTTTGGCGGCACCGAGCAGATCACAGAAAAGATCGTCAGCACCATCAAAGAGTATTTTTGGAGCTTCGACGTCACGTGGGAGGTGACGGCTTTTCAAGGCAACGCGCCCGACAAGCCGCTGCTGCTGGCGTCGCGCACGGCGCGCATCGAGATCAAGACCAATGCGAAGATCACGCCGCGGCCTGAGCGGGTCGTGCGGTCGCCCGTCGACGTCAACGTCACGTGGTTCTTGCAGCAGCTCGACGCCGACTTTCGCGCTGCGTTCGCGATCGATCGCAGCGCCAAGAGCTGTCACACGCCGCGGCGCAACGACGAGGTCGACGCCGCCCTCGTCGCCTTTGACGATGTCATGGGCTGGTGCCACCGCGTCTGCGCCTACTTCGTCACCGATTTGTTTCCGGCCCAGCAAGAGCACGGACGCGACCTGTCGGCCATCCACGCCCGCGACGTCTTCGTCCCCGTCGTCCCCGTCGTCGAAGGCGAGGGTGCCAGCGACGAGGGGCGCGACGTCGGCGGCCGCTCTGCGGCGTACGCGCCTGAATTTCTGGCCGAGCAGAAGCGCTCGCTCGACGCGCGCATCGGGCAGCTGGGCCAGGTGTTTCCCCGCGACGCCAGCTTGATCACCGTCGTCGAAGCGGCGCTGTTGACGTCGCTGCTGCACGCCGCTGACGTTTGCCAGCGCTACAGCGACGGCGTGAACCACATCGAGGCAATGCTGCGCGATCAGCTCATCGCTGCCATCGGCAAGCAGCTCACGCCCGCCGACTTCTCGGCGTACATGGACTTTCACCACCGCAAATTGTTCAAGCCGCAGTACCGGCCGCAGCCGTTCTCGTACGCCGTGCGCCGTCCTGACCACGACCCCGAGGGCGTCGTCAGCGTTGAGGCGCAGCGCGGATCGCCGCTGTCAGAGCCCATCAGCACGTCGGTGGCGCGCGGTGAAGCGCCCCACCCGATGAGCTTCGGGCTCGACGCTGCGACGCGCGTGCGCTTCAACGGCGACCGCTATTTGCACACGTGGGTCTCGCACCAGTTCAGCGGTGCGAGCGGCCTGTCGCTGCAGCTCATCGCGCGGGCGCGGCAGTTCTCGAACTTCATCCTGCTCGTCGGGCGGATCTCGTCGGCCGACACCTTTGAGCCGAAGATCGGCGTCATCGTGCAGAACAAAGATCTGCTGAAGATCCCGTTGATGCTCGAGCAAATTCCAACACCGAAAGAGTTTCGCGACGCCATCGAATCGCTGTCGCCCGAGCAGCGCCGCTTCGCCGAGGCCTTTCGCGGCATGCAGCTCGAGAGCACGTTGTTCGCCGTCTGCGTCGTGCAGATCAAGCCGCAGCTCGAGGTGCTGTTGAAGCTGCCGCCCGACAGCCTCACCAAAGAGATCAAGCTCACGCAACAGTTGATGAGCCTGTTCATCGAGTACCAAATCCCCAGTGATCTCATCTCGTACGATGGACCCATTGATGCAGCGCCCGAGCACAAGCTGGCCCGCGTCAACGAGCACGTCGGCAAGATGATCGACCTGCTCGACGCCTCGAAGCGTCGCGAGATCGAAGAGGCGCAAGAGCGCGAGGCCCTGCGCCTCGCCGAGGCCAACCGCACGCCGCATCCGCCGCCGCCGATGCCGCCTCCGATGCCGATGACGTCGGCGCCGATGGGCATGGCCACCCGCACGGGCTCGATCAGTGGCGGTGGTCCGCCGCCGCCGTCGCCGTCGCGGCAGTCGGCGCCGTCGATGGCGCCGCCGCCGGGGATGGCGCCGCCGCCGCCGCCTCCTCCTCCGCCGCAGCCGGTGATGGCGGCGCCGACGACGACGGCAGCGTCGACGCCGACGAACACGACCGCAGCGCCGAAGAACGCGCCGAAGGGTGACGGCAACGCTGCACCTTCGTCAGCAGAGGGTGTGGACTACACGCGCATTCCCGCCGAGCTCGATCGCAAATTCGAAGAGCTCGACGAAGACAGCGCGCTGCGTCCGACCATCATCAACCCCGGTGAGTACTGGTCGCGCTCGTCGCAGAAGGGACTTCTCTCAGCGCCCGTCACCGGCACCCTCGGCGCCAACGACCAGAAGAACGAGCGCAACAAGGCGTTCGACCTGCTCGACGCGCTCTCGCGCAGCGGCGCGCTGCCCCTCGATCACGCGAGCCTGCACGTCGTCATCGCGGCCACCCATTGCTTCGACAAGACGCTGCTCGAGACCGTCATCGAAGAGAACGTCAACCCGATCGAGAAGGTCGAGCGCAGCGTCGTCATCGTCGCCAGCACCATTCACAAGAAGCCCGCGTCAGCGTTGTTGAACGACGACCAGCGTGAGCGCTTCTTGCGCTTGTCGCCGGCCCTCGCTGAGAAGAGGCAGCAAGAGTGACGTCGACGACGCAGCCGGATCAGCCGCCGACGGCGCGCTCGCAGCTGAAGAAGTCGCAGACGACGCCGTTGCAGCTGCGCAACGCTGGCAGGCGCGCGGTGCGCGTGAAGCCGAGCTTCGCCAGCAGGCGGTTCGAGGCGTCGTTGTCGACGTTGACGAGGGCCTTGATGAGCCGCAGCCCCATGTGCGCGCCGCCGCTGTCGATGACGGCGCTGGCGATGGCGCTCATGGCGCCGCGCTGTCGTTGCGCGGCCGCGAGCTCGTAGGTGATCTCCGCGGTGCCTGTGCTTTTGTCCCAGTCCTTGAAGCCGCAGGTGCCGCAGAAGGCGCCGTCGACGTCGACGATGGCCCAGCGCCGTGTGGTCTGCGCCCGCGGTCCGTCGGTGTAGTCGGCGACCAGGTTCTGCATCTCGGCGAGGCTCTGGATGTTCCAGCTGGTCAGCCGCCGCAGCTCGGGGTCTTGCAGCAAGGTGTGCCACGGCGCGGCGTCGTCATGCTCCAACGGTCGCAGCGTCCACGGGCCGACCGACAGCGCGGGAAAGTTCGCCATGTCGCCGAGGGTAGCGGAGCGCGCGCTGTCTCGTCTCCCTCGTCGTCGTGGCGCCGCGCGCGGTAGTCACGCTCAACTTGCGAATGAGGTCGAACATGGCAGCGAAGAAGACGAAGAAGACCACAGCGACCGCGACGAAGAAGACCGCGACGAAGAAGACCGCGATGAAGGCCGCGACGTCGACGAAGAAGCCGACGAAGAAGGCGACGAAGAAGGCGACGAAGAAGGCGACGACGTCGACGAAGAAGCCGACGAACAAGGCGACGACGTCGACGAAGAAGAAGCCGACGACGGCGCAGAACGACGTGGTGCTGCTGTCGGGGGGCAACCCGCAGATCGCGAAGGGCTACGGCGACGCGCCGGTGCAGGCGTGGATCGCTGCGCTGCCGGCGTGGAAGCGCGACATCGCCAGACGCCTCGACGCGCTGATCGTGCGGGCCGTTCCGACAGTTGCGAAAGCTGTGAAGTGGAATTCGCCGTTCTATGGGCTCGAGGACAAGGGCTGGTTCCTTGGCGTGCACGTCTTCAAAGCCTACGTGAAGGTCGCGTTCTTTCGCGGCACGTCGCTGACGCCGCTGCCGCCGGGCACGAGCAAGACGCCCGAGACGCGGTACCTCGATCTGCGCGAGGGCGAGCCGATCGATGAGGCGCAGCTCGCGGTCTGGGTGAAGCAGGCGTCGCTGCTGCCGGGCGAAAAGCTCTAGCGCTCAAGCCTCACGGGCGATCGATGACGTCGATGAGCCTGGCCGCGAACATCTTCCACCCGTAGCGGGCGCCGCCCTGGTTCTTCGCCTGCGCTTGCTTGAAGCCGGTGTGCACCAGCGACAAGCGCGTGCCCGTCGCCGTCGGCGTCAACGTAAAGGTGACGACGGTGTCGAGGTCGCCAACGACCCACGCGTAGCTGAGCTTCGTCAGCGGCTCGATCTCGAGAAAGCGACATTGCACCTGGCCGTCCCAGCCGGGCTGCACGGGCGCCTGCAGCGTGAAGGCGGCACCGCGCTCGAGCTTGAGCTTGAGGTTGACGACGGGCAGCAGCCACTCGACGAGCAGCTCAGGGTCGGTGAGCGCCCGCCACACCTTGGACGGCGCGTGCCGCAGCTCGATGTCGAAGCTGAGCGATTCGGTCTGCGCCGGCGCGGTCTTGTCGGTGAGGCTCATCGCATTGTTCATGCCTCGCGACGCCGCGGCGCACCAGAGGCAGGCGCGCGCGGTGGCTGCCGGCTTTCAGGCAGGATGCGCCGATGCTGCCGTTTCGACCGCCGCTGCCCCCGATGTTGGCGAAGCTGTCGCGCGAGATTCCCGACGGTGACGGTTGGCTGTTCGAGCCCAAGTGGGATGGCTTTCGCTGTCTGGTCTTCAAAGACGGTGACGACGTCGTTTTGCAGTCGCGCGATCTCAAGCCGCTGCAGCGGTACTTTCCTGAGCTGGTCGCGGCGCTGCGCGCGCAGTTGCCGCCGCGCATCGTGCTCGACGGCGAGATCGTCATCGCCGGCGACGGCCGCCTCGACTTTGAAGCGCTGCTGTTGCGCATTCATCCGGCGAAGTCGCGCATCGAGCTGTTGGCGCAGCAGACGCCGGCCTCGTTCGTCGCCTGGGACGTGCTCGCCGTCGACGACGTCGATCTGCGGGCGCGTCCGTTTCACGAGCGGCGCGGGCACCTCGCGCAGCTGTCGATGGTGCCACCGCTGCGTGCGACGCCCGCCAGCAGCGACGCGGCCGTCGCCCGCGTCTGGTTCGACAAGTTCGAAGGCGCCGGCCTCGACGGCGTCATCGCCAAACGCCTCGACGGACCTTACGAGCCCAACAAGCGCGCGATGATCAAGGTGAAGCACGAGCGCAGCGCTGACGTCGTCGTCGCCGGCTACCGCACGTGGAAGAAAGACAAGGCCGCCATCGGCTCGTTCGTGCTCGGCCTGTTCGACGTCGACGGTGCGCTGCAGCACGTCGGCGTCTGCGCGGCGTTCACCGCGGCCCGCCGCAAAGAGCTCTTCGATGAGCTGCAGCCGCTGCGCGCCACGCCCGACGATGCGCACCCGTGGGGCGCGCATGCTTGGAGCGGCGCGTCGTTCGACAGCGACGTCGACGATGGCATCGACGCCGACGGCCAGCCGCAGCGCAAGCCGGGCGCCAAGAGCCGCTGGTCGCGCGGCAAAGACCTCTCGTGGGTGCCGTTGCGCCTCGAGCGCGTCGCCGAGGTCTCGTACGACCACATGCAAGGGCGGCGTTTTCGACACGCCACGCACTTTCAGCGCTGGCGCGCCGACAAGGCGCCGGCCGACTGCACCTACGCCCAGCTCGACGTCGTCGCCCCCGAAGAATTGAAGCGCCTCTTTGGCAGCGGTACATAATGCAAAATCAAATCGTCAACTTGAAGATTGTGAACATGGCGACGGAGCACGGTCCGGTCCCAGTTGTTGTCATGGCTCTCGATCTGCCCGACATCGAGGGCGCCGGCGCATTTCTCGCCGCGGTGGTCGAGAGATGGAAGCTGATGCGCATGACCGCGCCGCCCGACACCTCGGCGATGTTGATCACCGTCGTCACACCGATGCCCGTCAGCGAGATCGTCGCCTTTTGGCGCGCCCTCGCCGATCAAGACCCGATCTTGCGCGTGTTCATGGAGCAGATGATGCGCGCCGACGTCTTGCGTGGGTTGGTGCCGGGCGAGACGTTGGAGACGGCGAGTCTGCTGCGATCCAACCTGTCTTGAGAGATCGCTCGCCTACCGCTTCTTCGTCGTCTTGGCCGTCTTCTTGGCCGTCTTCTTCGCCGTCTTCTTCTTCGTCTTCTTCTTCGCCGTCGTCTTCTTCTTCGCCGTCTTCTTCGCCGGCGCCTGCTTCGTCTTCTTCGCGGTCTTCTTCGTCTTCTTCGCCGCCATCATCGCCGCCCGCTGCTCGGCCTCAGCCGCTCGAACGAGCGCGACACCCTCGATCAGCGCGACGGGCAGCGGACGATCGAGGGGCAGGCGGAGCGTGGCGGCGGCGTCGACGTTGAGGTGGGCGAGGTCGGGCGCGAAGCGGGCGACGAGCGCCGGGCTGACGGGGTAGAGGGCGAGGTGCTTCTTCCACCCCGAATAGAAGAACGCCGAGGTCGAGGCGACCTGCACCGCCGGCATGCCGTAGGCGATGGTCTCGGTCGATGCAGGAAGCACGCGCCTCACGATGGCCTGCAGCTGCAGCAACAAGGTGCGCTGCGGTTCGGGCTGCGCGGAGATGTACCGGTCAACGTTTGTCATGTGAAACCCTGAAGAAGCGCAGAATCAAGAAGCACCAATTACCCACCACACGAGCGCATGGGTGACCGCCGGAGCGAGCAAGCCGCCCGTGCGCAGCGCGACCACGCCATAGGTCGCGCCCAACAGCGCCTTCGAGATCACCGAGATGGGTTTGAAGTTCAGGTGCAAGAGGCTGAACACCAGCGACGTCACGGCGATGCCGCCGACCGGACCCAGTCGTTTTACGAGCGCGGGCTGCAAGTATCCACGATAGAGCGATTCTTCGGCCATCGCGCCACCAAACACACCGATGGCGAAGAAGCACAGCCGCTGTCGCAGCGAGAACTCGCGGATGTTCTTCAACGTGTCGTCGACGCCTTCGCTGCCGAAGAAGGCGAAGATGACGCCGCAGACGATGGCGGCGCAGACGACGAAGCCGGCGACGCCGACGACGACGTCGCGGGCGACGTTGTCGAAGCGCCAGCCGAGGCTCTGCGGGTTCTGTCGTGCGACCTTCAACAGCGCGAGGTTGGTGCCCACGCAGTCGATGGTGAGCAGCACCGCGACGAGCACGAGGGCGGCGTCGCTGCCGCCAAAGGGGTCGACGTCTTCGCCGAGAAACAGCCGCGACGCCAACACGGTGCCCACGAAGAACAAGACGCCGCGGACGACGGCGATGGCGAAGCCGCGGCCTGCGCGTGGCTCACGGCCTGTGACGTCAGCGTCGGCGTCGGCGTTCATGCTGCGACGCTCGCCCGGTCTATCCTCGCTGAGCAAGCACGCGAGGGAGCACCATGTCTGACAGCCTCGACGATCAGGATGACGGCGCGCTGGAGCAACAGGCGCGGGGCAGCGGCTGATGCGCATCGTCGCCTTTGCCGACACGCACCAGTTTCACGACGAGCTCGTCGTGCCCGATGGCGACGTCGTCGTCTGCGCCGGCGATGTCTGCCGCGGCGGCGAGCGCCTTGAGCTCGAGATCTTTCTCGGGTGGTTCGAGAAGCTGCCGCACAAACACAAGGTCTTCGTCGCCGGCAACCACGACGGCTGCCTCGAAGGCGAATACGTCGACATCGTCGCCGCCCACATCGACGTCGAATTTCTCGAAGACCGCGGCGTCGTCATCGACGGCGTCTCTTTCTACGGCGCGCCGTGGACGCCGCGCTTTCACGATTGGTTCTTCATGAAAGACCGCGGCCCGGCACTCGCGGAGCGTTGGGCGCTCATCCCCGATCGTGTCGACGTGCTCGTCACCCACGGTCCGCCGCAGGGCGTGCTCGACGACATCTCGCGCTACCGCGCCAGCGCGGTGCTGCTCGACGATGAAGACGACAAGCATGCGGGCTGTCACGATTTGGGTGTTCGCGTCGATACCGTGCGACCCAAGGTGCACTTGTTTGGCCACATTCACAGCCAGCGCGGCGAAGTCGTCGGCGACAACGGCGTACACTACTACAACTGCACGACGAACGAGTGCGAGCTGCCTTGTACGGTGATCGACCTGTAACGATCAACCTTTTTGGATGAGCGACTCGTAAGTACCGGCGATGTGCCGCGATAAGATCAGCAGCTCGCCGACGTCTGAGCCGACGTGTTGGTCGTGGCCGTTGTCGACGACCAGCAGGTTCACCGTGCGGCCCCGCACCAACACCGGCAGCACCGCCAACGACTTCGGCAGCTTGCGCCCGGTGGCCTTCACCCACAGGCCGTGGGCCGGAAAGCGCTGCAGCGGTCCGAGGTAGTGAGCGCGGCTCTCGGTGACGAGCGAGAACACCGACTGCTGTGTGCGGGGCAGGGCAAACTCGACGAGCTTGTCGGTCTCGAAGCCTTCGCCGGCGCCTTGCCAGCCGACAAAGGCGTGCGGATAGACGGTGAGCACGCAGGCGCGGGCGAAGCGCGAGCGCGCGGCGCGCAAAACAATGCGGGCGATGTCGTCGCGGCCGGTGGCGGTCTTGAGCGCTTCGACGGCGTCGTTGAACGACAGCGGCGAGAGGTCGAAGAGCGACGCCATCTGCGACGAGTTGGTGCGCGGAAGGTCGGCGAAGCCGCCGAAGTCGGGCGGCACGCTGTCGGGGTCTTCGTCGACGACCTCGACGAGCTGAATCTCGTCGAGCACGCCGAGCGACTTCGGAACCGCCCGCATCGGGTTCGTCACCTCGACGGTGCGCTGCCAATCGTCAGAGACCGGCGCCGAGAGCGGCGAACGCAGGTCGGGCGTCGTCGGCTCTTCGGCGGCGATGGGCTCGTGCACGTCGTCGGCCTCGCGGTCCGTGTCCCAGGAGGTGGGCTCGGGCACCACGGTGCCGGCGACGAGGCGCAAGCGGATGGGCCGCGTGTCTTCGGCCCACTCGGGCACCTCGACGACGGGGGGCGACTGCGGCTGCTCACGCAGGAACGGAAATTCGGACGACGCCTCGGCGGTGACGACGGGAACCTCGGACTCGGCCGACAACGGCGTCTCGATCGGCGTCTCGTACGCAGGCGCTTCGGTCGACGTCGTCGCGCGCGGCAAGGGGCCAGAGTCGCTGGCGTCAGCGTCGGCGCGGCCGGCGAGGCGCGCGTAGAGCAGTTGAAATTCTTCTTCAGAGACGAGGTCTTCGGTGGGCGCCTTGAACGTCGGTGCGGAATTCGTCGTCGTCATCGGCGCCTTGCGCACGAGATCGAGGGGGTTCGGCCGCAGCGGCGCTTTGCTGCCGTAGTGGTCGCTCAACAGACGCCACAGCCGCGCCTCGCACACAGCGACGGGCTGCACCTTCAAGCGCGTGACCGAGCGAACGTCGTCAATGGCGCGCAGATCGTCGGGGTCGCGCATCAACAGGTAGAGCGTGCGGTCGGCGATGTGGTGCGGGATGACCCCGCGCTTCACGGCGACGTTCTTCGGCAGCTTGCTGACGGCGACCGGATCGAGCTTGAGCACGCCGCCGTGTCCGCCGTGCACGCCGTGCTGCGCGCCCAACGTCGCCGCGAGCTCTTCTTCGTCAAGAATGCCGAGGGACAGCAGGTTGGTGCCGAGGCGATCGCCGTAGAGCACCTTCTGCTCCCACGCCTCAGCCAGCTGTTCGCGGGTGCACAGCCCGCGCGACAACAGCAGCTCACCGAGGCGGACCCGCGACATGGTGAAAGCAAGCTAGCAAGGTGTCGTCGAAACGCGAGCGCCCCGACGTCGACCGCCACACCTTGTGCGGCTACGCTGAGGCGAGCTTCGCAGCGGTTGACACGAAACGTCACCGACACGACCGACGTCGGCGCCGCTGAAGACGCCAGAGACGGCGCGAAGACGCCAGAGGGAGCCCCACCGAATGAGCCAACCGCCACTCTCTTTGACCGCTGACAGCTGGGTCGTCGTCGTCGTCGCCCTCGTCGGCGCCTGCGTCGTGGCCGTGCCAGTTGCCTTTCGCAGCGGGCCGCCGCCGCGGGCGTTGGCGTTTCATGCGCTGGTCGCCGACGCCGTCGCCGCCCCGCTGCTGGTGGCGCTCGGGCTGGCCAGCACCCTGCAAAACGACAGCGCGCTCTTCTGGATGCTCGCCCCGCACGATCAGGCGCGGTGGGCCGCCGCAGCCGGCGGCGACGCCCGCGCTGTCGTCTCCTTCGGCCTCGTCGTCGCCGCCTGCGTCGCCCTCGTCGTCGCCGCCGCCTTTGCTCGCGCCTTGAACCGCGGCGCCGTCGACGGCGGCCTCGGCAGCGGCGTCTGGTCCGGCGTCGGCTTCGCCGCCCCCGTCGTCGTCGGCGTCAGCGCTGCCGTCGTCGACCTCGGCGTCGACGCCAGCGGCGTCGGCGTCGTCGTCGTCGCCGCCGCCATCGCCGCCGTCGTTGTCTTCGCCGCCGCCTGGGGCGCCTTTGCCCGCGTCGCTGCCAACGGCGCCAGCGCCGCCTTCTTCGCCGCCGCCGGCCTCGCCGCCGTCGCCGTCGTCTTCGCCGGCCTCGCCGTCGACGTCGCCGACCCCGCCGACGCCGGTGGACGCGCCGGCTACGGCCTCGTCTTCTGGTCCGCCGTCGGCGGCGCCGTCGTCGTCGCTGCCGGCGCGGTCGCCGCCTGGCAACGCGCGGCCGCGCCCGGCGACACGCGCATCCGCGGCGCGCGCCACCAGCCCACCCCCGGCCTCTCGCAAGACCTCGTCGATCCCGCCACCGACGTCGGCCGCGGCGTCTTCGCGGCCCGCTTCGCAGGTGGCGGCCTCGTCGTCGGCTCCGGCTTCGCCGCCGTCTGCGGCGTCATCGCCTGCTTCGCCAGCGTCGGCCCCTTCGGCGCGGCGCGTGGTCTGGCGCCCGAGCCGCTGTGGCCGGCCGACTTCTCCCCCGTCGTCGTCGCTGGCGGCGATGGACGCGGCGCCGACATCTACGTCGACGCCGCCGGCAACTGGGGCGCCTTGCCCGCCGACGACGACCTGCCGGCAGTCATGATCGACGCCCGCGCGCCCGAGACATCGCGCGCCCTGTTGTCGTCGACGATCTGCGCCCGGTGGGGCGGCTTCATCCTCGTCGGGCCGCGCGCCGAGGTTGCTGCCGACGCGGGCCCTGTGCTCGGCGGTGAGCTGCATTCGTGCAACGGCAGCGCTCCGACACCCGTCTTTTTCCGGTGAGCCCCTTCGCGCGCTTTGTCGTCGTCATCGTCGTCTGTGTCACGGGCACGGCGATCGCTGGCGGTGCGTCGCCCGCGGCCTTTGGCTTCTCGAGCGGCGCCCGCCCCGTCGACGCCGTCGCGGCCAACGGCGGATCGCTGTCGGCCCGCGGCTGTGCGGCGTGCCACAAAGACGTCGTCGACGACTGGGGCAGCAGCCGTCACGCCGTCGCGTTCTCGAACAGCGTGTTTCTCGACGGACTGCGCCGCGAGCCGCGCGCCCGCTGCGTTCACTGCCACGCGCCGCTGCGCGAACAGCGCGACGAGCTCGGACCCATCGCGCGGGCGCCGACGTTGGCGCCGACGTCGACGTCGCTGCTGCACGAAGGCGTGACCTGCGCGGCCTGCCATGTGCGCGACGGCGCGGTGCTCGTCGCCAAGGCCGTCGTTCGCCGCGACCGCGACATGCCGCTGCACGACGTCGTCGTCACGCCAGCGCTGCGCGATCCGACGTTCTGCGCGTCGTGCCACCAGTTCGGCTTCACCAACACGTCGACGCAGATGCAGGGCACCTACGACGAGTGGCGCCGCTACGCCGACGGCGGCGGGGCCGGCACCTGCCAGAGCTGCCACATGCCGGGCGGTCGCCACCTCTTTCGCGGCGCGTGGGACGTCGACCTCTTGCGCCGCTCGCTCGTCGTTGATGTCGTCGCTCTTGCCGGTGCACTGACGTCGACGCAGCGCGAGGTGTCGCTGCGATCGCGCGACGTCGGTCACTCGTTTCCCACCGGCGACCTGTTTCGCCATCTGACCCTCGAGGCCCAAGTCGACGACAACTGGATCGACGTCGCGACCTTCGGCCGCAGCTTCGGCAACGAAGGACGCAGCAAGCAGCTCATCGCCGACACGTCGCTGCAGCCGGGACAGGCGCAGACGAAGACGCTGCCGGCGAGGTCGACGGCGTGGCGCGTGCGCTACCACTATGCGCTGGCCCGCCACGAGGACTCTGGCGTCGTTGCCCCCGTCGTGCTCGCCGGTGGCGACCTCCGGTAACGTCACCGCCATGTCGCGAGCGAGCCTGCCTGCGGGCGCCGGCCTGACGTTTCACCCGGCGCTGCTGTCGTCGATCTTGCGGTCGCCGCCGGCGTTTTTAGAGTTCGTCGCTGAGGGTTTGTCGACGACGGCGCAGAAGAAGCAGGCGCGGGCGCTGCGAGAGATGGTGCCGGTCAGCGTCCATGGCGTTGGACTTTCGTTGGGCTCCGCCGACGGCATCGACGACGCCCGCTTGCGCGCTTTGCGCGACGCTGCCGCCGCGGTGGGCGCCACAGCTGTCTCTGAGCACCTCTCGTTCGTCCGCGCCGGCGGCCATGAGATCGGACACCTCACGCCGTTGCCGTTCACCCGCGCCGCCGTCGATGTCGTCGCCAGAAACGTCGAGCGCGCGCGGCGGATGTTGCCGCAGCTGTGGCTCGAGAACGTGTGGAGTCCGCTGCCCGGCGACCGCTTGCCCGACGAGATGGAAGAGCCCGAGTTCTTGTGCGCCATCGTCGAGCGCACCGGGTGTGGCCTCTTGCTCGACGTTGCCAACCTCGTGGCCAATGCCCACAACCGCGGTTGTGCACCGCTGGTGTGGCTCGAGCGCCTGCCGCTGCACGCGGTGAAGCAGTTGCACGTCGCAGGATCCGACGACGACGCTGACGGCTTCGTCATCGACACCCACGCCGACGCTGTCGCCGAAGACGTCTTCGAATTCGCCGCGGCCGTCGTCGCGCGCACGGGTCCGCTGCCGATCTGTTTGGAGCGCGACCGCGATGTCGTCGTCGACGAGGTCGAGGGTGAGCTCGTGCGCATCGCGGCCATCGTGCGCGGGCAGCATGGCGCTCCGGCGGCGGCCAGCGATGCTGTTGGCGAGCGTCCGCACCGGCCCCGTTTTCCTGTTGCCCTGCAGGCGGCTGGGGGAAGCGTCGCAGGCGAGACAGCGCTGGCGGACTGGCAGCGCCGCCTCGCGCGCGACCTCGTCAACGACGACGGCGCCGTCGACGTCGACCTGCGCCGCGCGCGCGGAATTCTCGCTCGCAAGGGCGCCGAAAAAGCCGCGCACGCACAGAAGCAGACGCAGACGAAGACAACGAAGACGTGGCTCTCATCACTGTGGGGAAATTTATGATCGCCAATCCGCAGACCGTGCTCGCGCTGTTGCCGGCGGCGTCGCGCAAGCGACTCGAAGAGCTGGTGACAGCGCTGCAGAGCACGCTCGGCCCCAAGCTCAGCGCCGTGCTCGTCTACGGCAGCGCCGTGCGCGGCGGACTGACGCCCAAGAGCGACGTCGACGTGCTGATCGTGCTGACCCACGACGACACAGCGACGCTGCGCAGCCTGTGCGATCCGCTGGGCATCGCGCGGGCGGCGGCGCGCATCGACTGCCGGTTGTTGACGGTGGCCGAGATTCCGCGGGCCGCTGACGTCTTTCCCGTCTTCTACGACGACGTCCGCGGCTGCCACGCCGTCTTGTTTGGCAGCGATCCCTTCAAAGACCTGGTGGTTCACGACGAGCACCGCCGG
>JANNAY010000322.1:0-2427 GCA_031384945.1 Deltaproteobacteria bacterium | reverse complement strand
CGCCGGAGCTGAAGCAAGCGACGACGACGACGGTGGTGGCGAAGCGGGCAAAAGAGCGCATGCCTTCGCTGTAGCCGCTGTCTCAGCCCTGCGCGAGGGGATGCGCGGTGGCGCAGCTGGGGCAGCGCGGCTTCTGGTGTGTGCTGCCGCAGTTGTTGCAAACGATGCGCGGCAGGTCGTCGTCGGACAGCTTCTTCTTCGACGCCGTCGCCGACGCCGGCTGCTTCGACCGCACCTTCAGCGTCGTCGTCTCGAGCATCGGGCTCGCGTCGCCGCCAGCGGCGATGTCGACGTCGGTCTTGAACATGTCGCTGCCGTAGATGCCGGGAATGCCAGCGAGCTGTTCGACGTCGCCGACGTCAGCGCGGCCGCTGTCGACGTCGACGCGGGCGATGGCTCTGACTTCGCCCACTTCGGTGCGCGTGATCTCGAGGCCGGGCACGGCGTCGACGTCGACGTGGTCGGGGGTCATGGCCTTGAACAGCGACGAATCGATGAAACCGGGGATGTCTTCGACCTCGACCTCGCCGACGGAGAAGCGGCCGGTGTCGAGCCCCTCCATCGACGCTGACGAGCGCGGCGGCGGAACAGGAGGAGGAGGAGCGGCCGCCGCAGGCGGTGTCGCCGTCGGAGCTGGCGCGGCGCCACCGGCGAGCAAGGCGTCAAAGACCTCAGACTGCGACGGCTCTGGCGGAGGGTTCGCGCCATAGTCGAAGACCATCGCACACTTGCGACACTTGCGTTCGCCGAAGACGATCGTCGACGAGCAGCTCGGACAGGGCGCGGTGCGCAAGGCCATCGGCCCGTTGCATAGCACCACTTCCTCGCTTCGACCGATCGTGCACATCCTCGACGCAGGGCTGGGGCCGACGGAGACGACGTGAACGACGGATTCGTGGCCCCGGATTGGAACGCCCCCCTCGACGTCGAGGCCGCCGTCGCGCTGTGTCCAGAGACGGCGACCATCAAAGGCTTCATGTCGCAGGCCCTCGTCGACGCCGCCGCCGCCGAAAAGCTCACCCTGCCTTCGGCGCGCGCGTCGTACCTGCCGTTCAACGACTACAGCCTGCGCGAGCACATGCACCTGCTCGTCGAGAGCGCGCACGGCCGCTTTCCCACCGTTCCCTTGCGCATCGGCCTGCGTCGCTTCGGGCGGGCCGTCCGTCACGTGATGCTGACGACGCCCTACGGACGCGTCGCCTTCGGACGTCCGCTGAACCCGGTCGAGACGCTGCAGGCCCTCGCCCGCTCCTACAAAGTCGTCCTCGGCGACGACGTCGAAGTCGTCTCCGTCGACGAAACCGCCCGCACCGCCGACGTCGACTACCGCGCCATCCACCACTTCATCGACAGCGTCCACGTCGGCGTCGTCGAGGGCCACTTCGGCGCGCAGCAGCTGACGGCGACGGTGTTGGTGCACCAGCGCGCGCCGCACCACGCCACGTTTCGCGTCAGCTGGTGACCGGCAGCAGGTCGACGAAGGTGGCGCCCCGGCCGCCAGCGTCGACGTCAGCCAGCCGAAACCCCACGACGATCGGCGACCGCTTCAAGAGGGCGTGCACCGAGCGCTGCACATTGCCGATGCCGCGGCCGTGGATGAGCCGCACGGCGGTGATGCCCTTCTCGCGGCACGCGTCGAGGTAGTCGGGCACCAGCGTGCCGAGGTCTTTCGGCGAAAAGTGATGCAGGTCGAGGACGCCGTCGACGACAACTTCGACGACGGCGTCTTTGTCGTCTTCGCTCAAACGTCGACGGAGGCGTCGGCGGTCGTCATCGCGCGCAGCTGGGCGGCACGATCGCGGATCTCTTGGGCGGTGAGCTTCATCATGCGGTCGAAGCTGAAGTCTTCGACGACGAACGAGGCCATGACCGTGCCGGTGAGCAGGGCGCGGCGCCAGGCGTTGTCGTCGATGGGCTCGCCCTTTTGCAGGGTGCGATCGAGGGCGCCCATGCAGCCGCCCGCGAAGGTGTCGCCGGCGCCGGTGGGGTCGAAGACGTCTTCGACGGCGAACGCGGGGACGAACATGATGCCGTCGCCGGAGGCCCGCCCGGAGGGCACAACACTGTCGGGGCGGAAGAGCAGCGCGCCGTATTCGCCGCGTTTGACGACGACGGTGAGGGGCTTCTTCGACAGCTTCTGCACCGCGCGGGCGGCCTTGACGATGTTGTGCTCGCCCGAGAGCAGACGGGTCTCGCCCTCGTTCAAGAACAGGATGTCGACGAGCTGCAAGGTCTGGATCAACGAGTCGCGCTTGATGTTGATCCAGAGGTTCATCGAGTCCATGCCGATGAGCTTCGGACCCTTCACCTGGCCGACGACCTTGCGCTGCAGGTCGGGGTCGATGTTGGCGAGAAACACCGTGCGCGCGTCGAGGTACGACGCCGGCAAGATCGGGTCGAAGTCGGCGAAGACGTTGAGGTCGGTGC
>JANNAY010000297.1:0-1686 GCA_031384945.1 Deltaproteobacteria bacterium | reverse complement strand
GCACCGGCGCGGGCGGCGCCATCGCGGGCACCGAGCTCGCCAAGGCCGGCAAAAGAGTGATCTTTTTAGAAGCCGGCGGCGCCTACGACCGCCGCGATTTTCGCAAACGCTCGCTCGCCTGGTCGTTGACCCACATGTATGCCGGCCGCGGCGCGCAGGCGGCGACCGGCACGCCGCCGATGGTGGTGACGTCAGGGCGCGTGGTCGGCGGCTCGACGGTGTTGAACTCGGGCATCTGCTTTCGCCCGCCCGACGAGCGGCTCAACGAGTGGGTCGCCCACAGCGGCGCGCAGTTCTGGCAACCCGAGGCCTTCAAGCCCTTCGTCGACGAGATCTGGACGCGGCTCGCCGTCACGCCGACCCACGCGGGCATCGGGCGCCGCAACAACCAGGTGTTTCTCGACGGCATCAGGGCCATCGGCCTCGACGGACACTGGATGGATCGCAACGCCGCCGGCTGCGTCGGCTGCGGCGTCTGCCACCTCGGCTGTCCGTCGGGGGGCAAGGCCAGCGTCGACAAGTCGATCTTGCCCGAGGCCTTGAACCACGGCGCAAAGATTCTCACCCGCGCCCGCGCCCACGCCGTCATCGTCGAAGGCGGCGTCGTCAAGGGCGTCGCCGCCGTCGTCGTCGATGACGTCAACGAAGAAGCGGTCGGCGACCTCACCGTCAAAGCCGACATCGTCATCGTCGCCGGATCCGGCCTGGGCTCGCCGTTGATTCTGCAAAACAGCGGGCTCGGCGGCAGCGAGGTCGGCAAACACCTCGCGGTGCATCCTGGCTTCGCCGTCTTTGGCGAATTCAAAGAGCCCGTCGTCATGTGGGACGGCGTGCCGCAAGGCGCCTACGCCCACTGTCCCGACGAGAAAGAGGCGCTGCTCGAGGTCGCCAACGTCGGCGCCGGCGAGCTCTTCGGCCTCTTCGGCCGCGCCGGCGATCTGTCGTCGGTCAAACGGCTCGCGCACCTGGCGATGGCCGGCGCGATGATCAGAGACGATGGTGAAGGCACGGTGACCGTCGACGACGGCGACACCACGCACCTGCGCCCGCGACTGTCGGTGCAGCTGAGCGCCCGCGACCTCGAGCGCATGCGCACCGGGGGCAAGCATCTCGTCAGGGCCTACTTCGCCGCGGGCGCGCTCAGCGTGATTCCTGGCGTGCATCCGTCGCGCTGGTGCAAGACCGAAGCAGAGGCCCTCGCCGTCGTCGACGAGCTGACCAGGCCCGAGCTGCTCGCGCAGGCCTATGCCAGCCACCCGCACGGCACGTGTCGCGTGGGACCGAAAGAAGGCGCCCACAAAGGCGTCGTCGACGTCGACGGCGCCGTGCACGGCGTCTCTGGCTGCTACGTCTTCGATGGATCCATCTTTCCCACGACCCTGGGTGTGAATCCGCAAATCACGATCATGGCGACGTCGTTGGCGTTGTCGCGCAAGCTGGCGGCGCCGTCAGCGCCCTGATGTTGCCGGCGATTCAAGTTCGCTGACGCGGCGGCCGTAGCGGGTGTCGATGGCGCGCATCGACTCGTTTCTCACGCAGCTGATCGCCTACGAAGCCGACGCCCTCGTCGTCGAAGCGGGCGACAACCTCTACCTCTTGAAGGGCGAGCAGCGGCAGGCGCTGATGCAGGTGCGGCCCGGCGCCATCGCCAACGCCCACGTCAGAGCCCTGCTCGACGAGATCGCC
>JANNAY010000278.1:0-5067 GCA_031384945.1 Deltaproteobacteria bacterium | reverse complement strand
GGTCGATGAGCAACACTCGGCGCTTTCGCGCGGCGAGGCACGAGGCGAGGTTGATGCTGGTGACGGTCTTGCCGACCCCACCCTTCTGGTTCGCCACTGCAATGACCCGCGACCGCGACATGCGCCGCACTGTAGCGATCTTCCGGCGCGGTGCTCTCGGCCGATCACCGGCACGATCGTGAAAGCTTTTCACCGCGGCCGGATGCGGGGTCGGTGACGACGTCTGCTGCAGCAGGGGATACGTGTGACTGGGGTCGCGGATCCCCCGGTCCAACCCGACATGTGTCGGAGTAGAGGAACGCTGTGTCCGGCACACAGGCTGGGACGAGGTTTCTCATGCTCCAACGGTCCGCCCTTCGTTCTGTCCTTCCGGCCCTTGCGTTGGTCTTGCTTGCCGCCACGGGGTGCGACCTGCTGCTCGCCCCCCCCCCGGTGATCGGCGGTGGCGGTGGACGTCGTCCGCAAGACGACGAATGCGAAGAAGGCGAAGGCGAAGAAGGCGAAGGTGAAGAAGGCGAAGGCGAACCCGACGTCCCGCCCGACATCCGCCCCGACCCGGCGGGTCCCAACATCCAATCGATCTCGCTGTCGTCGAACCGCCTGAACAGCGACCAGAGCGCCGAGCTCACCGTCGTCGTCACCGACGTCGACGGCGCCGGCGACATCATCGGCCCGCTCTTGATCGAGCCCGTCAGCGGCACCACGCTGGGCACGCTGAGCTCACCCGCCGCCGGCACCTTCACGGCGACGATCTCGTGGGACACCTGGTCCAACGTCGACCCCATCGCCTTCGTCTCCGGTGGCGGCGTTCGCTTCATCCGCGTGCAGTTCTCTGACAACGCTGGCCACCAGGTGACGGCCACCCAGCGCGTCGAGCTCTTCTGCGACGGCAATCTGCCCGCCTGCGACAACACGTGCGGCTTCGTCGAGTGCGACGGCGAGTGCGCCGGCGTCGAAGAGCCGCCGAGCGCCGCTCAGCTGTGCGCCGGCTGCAACACCGGCTGCGCCAACAACGCCGGCGCCAACGCCGTCTGCTTCAACCCTGACCCCTCGTGCGGCGGCGGCGCCGACTGCGTGCTCGCCGTCAACGACAACCAGCAGGTCGAGTCTTCGACCTGCCGTGTCGTCGGCGCCATCACGCTGCGCGAAGACAACATCGCCGTCTGGCGCGTCGGCGGCGTCGACGTGCCGCTGTTCATCAGCCAGCGCAACAACGCCGACCCGCTCGGCGAGGTCCTCTGCGAAGACCACGGCGGTTTTAACTTCGTCAACAACACGCAGACGCTTCCGCCGGGCCTCAACAGCAGCGAGCGCGTCATCGCCCTTGAAGACCCGGCATGCACCTCGAACGTCGCGAGCTGCGAGCCCGTCAGCGGACGCGTCAGCGAATTCGGCGACAGCGTCGACCTCTACATCTGCAACCAGCCCGTGAACCCCGACGTGGGCACCTTCGGCCACGCCTGCTTCAACGGCGGCTGCAGCGACGGCAGCTTCTGCAGCGGCAACGTCTGCGCCGAGTCCTGCTCGTCGGCGCCCGACTGCGACCTGTGCACGGCGTCAGAAGGATCCGCCTGCGTTTGCAACGGCGGCACCGGCGTCTGCGAAGGCAACGACCCCGACGAAGGCGGCTTCGGCGAACCCTGCCGCGGCGGCACCGGCTGCGACGACACCAGCAACCTCTTCTGCGACAGCAGCAACACCGGCACGTGCCTCGAGTTCTGCTCGTTCTCGTCAGACTGCGAGATTTGTTCGAGCGAGAGCGGCAATGCCTGCACCTGCAACACCGACACCGGCATCTGCGAAGGCGGCGGCGGCGGTGGCGGCGGCGACTTCAGCTGCGTCACCAGCGGCAGCCGCAATGTCACCAACACTGGCAGCTTCAGCGGCTCGAACTCGGGCAGCTCGTTGTTCTCGAGCCCCACCTGCGGTGGCGCCGGGGCCGAGCAGTTTTGGAAGTTCACGCCGCCGACGACGCGTAGCTACACGATCGGCATGTCGGGCTTCGACACCGTGCTGACCGTTCTCGACGGCTGCGGCGGCGCAGAGCTGACCTGCAACGACGACAACGCGGTCACCGGCGGACGCGACTCGCTGGTGACGGTTTCGCTGACCGCCGGCGTCCCCGTCGTGATCGTCGCCGACAGCTTCGGCAGCAGCGCCGGCAGCTACACGCTCACCATCGACTGAGCGAAAACGGGCGAAGATCCAACGACTTCGCCGGGTCTTTGCCGGTCTGCGCCAGCAGGCGACACTGAGCACCTCCGAGGTGCTCATGTTGTTTCTGGCCGCCGTCGTCGTCGCCGCCATCTCTCCCGTCACCATCGACGTCGCCACCAACGACGGCGTCCACCGCGCCGTCGAGGTCATCGACGCCGACGCCACCGTCGTGCAGGTGTGCGCGCGCAAGCGCGACGTCGAAGGCGAGGTCTGCGGCGACGTCGTCAGCGACCGCTACGGCTTGCGCGCCGTCGTCGACGTCAGAGACGACGGCGACCTCACCTACGCGCTGCGCGTCACGCGCTTCGACGCCCGCACCGGCGCCCCCGCCGCCGTCGCCGGCGGCTTCGTCGTCGTCGCCGTCGCCAGCGGCGGCGCCGCCCTGTTCGTTCCCGTGGTCAGCGAGGCCAACGGCGACGACGGCGCCACCTCGCTCACGCTGTCGCTGTGGACGGTCTCTGGCGCCGCCGCCATCGGCGCCGGCATCGTCGGCTACGTCGCCTGGGCCGAAGCCAACGCCGTCGTCGCCGAGTAAACGGCGGCACGACGCCGCGCCAAGCACGCCTGAAAATCAAGCTTGTCGTCGTCGACATCGCTCTCTAGGTTGGAAAAAACCGAAGAGGGAGCGGGTCGAGGCGCCTATGGAAAGCAACAGCACACCCAAAAAGCGCATCAACACCCGCGGTCGCAAGCCGCCCGAGATCGTGCGTCCTCAGTCTGCCAACACCGCAGCCAAGCCGACGTCGCCTCCCTTCGAACGCAAGGGCGGCGGCAACCTCTATGTCGGCGGCCCCCGCAACGAATTCGGCACCCGCATCGCCAAGCGCATCACCTGCGCCCGCTGCGGCAACGACGACCACGTGCCGCACGCGCCCAAAGACGCCAGCAAAGCCATGTGCCGCGCCTGCGCCGCGTTGATGTTGCGCGCCTACGAGGTGGGCACCCGCGCTCCCATCGATACGCGTCCCGAGACGTGCAACCTCTGCGGCACGCCCTTCCGCATCCCGATCGCCGTCCCCGACGACGGCGACCCGCTCTGCCCCTCTTGCCTCCGCGGCTTCACCACCTGGCAGGGCTCGATCGACACCCCGTTTGAAGAGCGCCAGAACCGCGTGCTCGAACAGCGCAAGCCGGGCGTCGTCGTCCGCAAGAAGAACCTCGACGGCGGCTGAGCCCGTCGCCCCCCTTCTTCGAATAGCGCGGGGGTCGTCCCTGGCCTCTTGGCCACCTCTTCAAATAGCGCGGCGCTCCTGCGCCGTCGTCCCGTGGCCGGAGGCCGGACGACGGGGCGGAGCCCCGCGCTATTCGATGAAAAAATCAGAGGGCCGGGTAGCCGCGCGCCTCGAGCACAGCAGCGGCGACCTTCTCCATCGCCGCAAAGGTGTTGAGCGGCCGCACGACGTGGAACTTCTGGATGTTGCCGGCGATGACCTGCAGCTCGTCTTCAGCGGCGATGCCAGCAGCGAGCCGCAAGGCCTGCTGCACGACGCGGTCGTAGGCATCGGCGACGAGCAGCGTGGTCATCTCGCGCTGAATGGCGGTCTTCTCACGCCCAAAGCCCGGGATGTTCTGCGAGGTGCGCTGCACGACGGAGTCCATCAGGTAGACATCGATGAGCATGTCGGCGAGGCACGACAAAATATCTTGTCGATCTTCGAGCTCGGCCATGTGTTTCTGGATGGCGATGTTGGCAACGTAGGTGACGATGCGCTTCGCCAGCTCGTTGCTGCGCTTCTCGCGCCCCATGATGCTGCCGTCGACACCGACGGGAATCAGGTCGGGGTTCTGCAACTCAGCGGTGACCTGCGCGACGAAGTCCATCAGGGGCAAGCGCCCCATGACCGCGCGCTTCAACAAGGTACCAGGAATCAGAAGTCGATTGACTTCATTGGTGCCTTCAAAGATGCGGTTGATGCGCGCATCGCGGGCGAGGCGCTCGATGGGAAAGTGCTCGGTGTAGCCGTAACCGCCGAAAATCTGCAGGGCTTCGTCGATGGTGAAGTTCAGCTGCTCGGTGCCCCACACCTTCAAGATCGACGACTCGATCGCGTACTCCTCGAGCGCCTGCTGCGTGCGGCGGTCTTTCTCGGCGTCGGTGCCCTGGGCGATAAAGGCGTCGATGATGCCGGTGGTGCGGTAGCCCATCGACTCGGTGGCGTAGATGCCGGCGGCGATGCGGGCGAGCTTCTGGCGAATCATGCCGAACTCAGAGATCGACTTGCCGAATTGCTTGCGTTCTTTTGCGTAGTCGGTGGCGAGCCGCAGCGCATATTTCGCACCGCCGACGGCGCCGACGCCGAGCTTCAAGCGTCCAATGTTCAAGATGCCAAAGGCGATCTTGTGGCCCTTGCCGATGCGGCCAAGCAGACGGTCTTTCGGGATGCGCACGCCATCAAGGATGAGCTCGCACGTCGACGAGCCGCGAATGCCCATCTTGTGCTCTTCAGGACCGATCGAGACGCCCTTGTCGCCGCGTTCGACGATGAAGCCGGTGAATTTCTCGCCGTTGATCTTGGCAAAGACGGTGAAGACGTCAGCGAAGCCGGCGTTCGTGATCCATTGTTTCACGCCGTTCAGCACCCAAAAGTCACCGTCTTCGACGGCGGTGGTCTTGGCGGCGAGGGCGTCTGAGCCGCTGCCTGCTTCGGTCAGCGCATAGGCAGCGATGAGCTCGCCCGTCGCCAACTTCGGCAGGTACTTCTTCTTCTGCTCTTCGTTGCCGAAGAACACGATCGGCAGTGAGCCGATGCCGACGTGGGCGCCCATGGTCACGGCCCACGACGCCTGCTTCGCCATGTACTCGGTGACCAACATCGACGTCGTCTTGTCGGTGCCGAGGCCGCCGAACGC
>JANNAY010000249.1:0-6650 GCA_031384945.1 Deltaproteobacteria bacterium | reverse complement strand
CGCCGCCGGGGCCGCCGCGGTCGTTGCGCGGGCCGCGGGGACGGTCGTCGCCGCCACCTTCGGCGCGGGGTTCGTCGCCGCCGCCAGCGCCGCCGCCTTCAGCGCGGGCGGCGCGTTCGGCGATGGCCGCGGCGTCGAGCACGGGGCCGCCGCGTCCTCTGCCGAATTCGCGGGCGGGTTCGACGACGCGGACGACGCCGGGGGCGCCTTCAGCGCCTTCGGGCACGGCGATGTCGCGTTCGGCGGGCGCCGGGCGCCCACCGGGTGCGCCGCCACGGCGCATGGTGTTCCGCTGCAACAGCGCGGGATCGATGCGACGGCCCGTGTCGACGGCGCCCGAAGCGTCCGACGACGACGCGGTCTGCTCGGTGCTGCTGTTTCCGGTGGTCTCGTCGGCCTTGGGGGTGTCGGACATCGGGTCTTCTTTGCTGGTGGTGGCAGTTGGGAGGGCCTGCGTCGCAAACGGCGCCGTCGTCGTCAACCACAAGGGTGGTGCAGGCCTGCGTGCCTGCGGTCAGGCGAGGCGCATCAAGATCCGCCCGCTGACCTCGCGCACGACGGCCATGGTCTCGACGAGCTTGCGCCAGGCGCCGTCGCCGTCTTTGGCGAAGGGCAGGGCGCCGCTCTTGGCGACCTTGTCGAGGCGGGCGTCGTTTCTGCCAACAGCGGCGGCGCGGGCGTCGTCGACGAGCGAGAGCGCCTCGCGCGCCTGCACCAGCACGTCGAGGCCCTCGCGCAGGGCGGCGGCGTCTTTGGCCGAGAGGTGCCCGCGGCGGGCCAGCCGCGACAGCGCCCGCCGCGTCGACGTCAGCAGCACCGCCGGATCGCGGGCGGCGGCGAAGAGCTGCGCGCCTTGCACGGCGAATTCGACGTCGGCGAGGCCGCCTTCGCCCATTTTGACGTCGAGGCCTTTGTCGTCGGCGCGTTCGGCGACCATGCGGGCGCGCATGTCGAGCAGCCGCAGCCCCAGCCCATCGGGTGGGGGCTTGCGCAAGGCGCCGCCGACGACGTCGACGACGGCGCGGCCGAGGGCGCGGTCGCCGGCGACGGCGCGCAAGCGCAGCAAGGCCTGGCGCTCCCACAGCGCGCTCTCCGTCGCGTGGTAGGCGCGAAAGCGCGACAACGACGTCGTCAGTGCGCCCTGGGATCCGCTGGGCCGCAGGCGCGTGTCGACGGGGTACAGCGCGGCGCCGTCGAGGGGCGCTTGCAAGACCCACAACACCTGCTGCGCCATGCGCGTCGCCCACTCGGGCGCCAACACGCTGCGGGCGCCGTCTGAGGCTGCGTCGTCGTCGCCGCCGTCGACGTCGTAGACAAAGGCGAGGTCGAGGTCGCGAAAGAAGCCGAGCTCGCGGCCGCCCAGCGAGCCGAGGGCGAGCACGCTGAAGCGCAGGCCCGGCACGCCGCCGTGACGACGACGCAGCCGGCGTTCGCCGACGACGACGGCGGCGCGCAAGATGGCACAGGCCACGCCCGACAAGCGCTGCTGGGCGGCGACCACCGTGATGCGGCCAGCCAAAAACGGCAGGGCGGCGGCGAAGACCAGCTCTTGCTGCAAGCGCTGCAAGCGGCGCAGGTCTTCTTCGTCGTCGTCGACACCGTCGTCGTCTTTGCCGTGTGGGGCGAGCAGGCGATCGAGGGCGACGCTGCTCAGCCGGCGCGATCGCAGTCCAAACAAGAGCGCGTCGTCGACGCCACCGTTTCTGGCGAGGCGCGCGAGGGAGCGCGAGAGCGGCGCCGACAGCGCGAGGATGCGCGCCACGACGCCGACGGCGCGGCCATCGCCGCTCAAGAGGGCCTCGACGACGGCGGGGTGCGGACGGGTGGCAAAGACGTCCGGCAGCCGCGCCAGGGCCTCCATCGGATCGACGCTCTGGCCGAGGTGCTCGACGAGGCGCTCGGCCAGGCGCCGCACCGGCAGGTCGCGCAACGACGACGGCGACAAGAGCGCGCCGCGCTTGCGCTCGAGCGAATGCAGAATCGACAGCGCGCGGACGCCGTCGCCAAATCCGGCGCCTTCGAGGGCTTTGGCTCTGGCGTCGTCGTTGGCGTCGGCGTCGAGGGCGACCTTGACGACGTCGGGGGCGGCGTCTCTGCCTTCGCCGAGGTGTCTGTCGAAGGCGTCGTGCACGAAGGCGCGCAGCTCGCGCAGCACATCGTCGAAGCGCACGGGTTGCCCCGGACGTGTCAGCGCCTGCGCCACGGCGACGGCGGTGCGGTCGCGGTCAAAGCCGTCGTCTTTCAGCTCTTGCGTCTGTCGATCTTCGCCGAGCTGCAGCGCGTGCTCGATGCGCCGCAAGGTCTCGTAGCGCTCGACGAGGCCCAGCGCCGTCGCGTGCGGCAAGAGCCCGAGCTCGTCGAGCAACAGCAGCGTCGAGGCGGTGTCGAGGGGACCTCGCAGCGCCTTCAAGCGTCCGCCGTGCAAGAGCTGCAACGACTGGGCGATGAACTCGACCTCGCGAATGCCGCCGCGGCCGCGCTTGACGTCGAAGACGCCGTCCTTCGACGTCGACGACGTCACCTGCGCCTTCATCGCGTACAGCTCGTCGACGATCTTCGGGTCGATGCTCTTGCGAAACACGAACGGCTGCAGCCGCTTGATCACCGCGGCGCCGGCGCCGGCGACGTCGCCGCGGGGGCGCCGCCGCAACAGCGCCGCCCGCTCCCACGTGCGGCCGAAGCGCTCGTAGTAGCTCTCCATCGCGTTCACGCTGTTCACCAGCGGGCCGCGCGTGCCTTCGGGTCTGAGGTCGAAGTCGACGCGAAAGACGAAGCCGTCGTCCTCGACGTCGGCGAGGATGCTGCGCAGCCGCCGCGCCCACGCGGTGAACCACTCGTGGGGGCTCATCTCGAAACCAGCGGCGTCGTCTGAGCCGTAGACGCAGACGATGTCGACGTCAGAGCTGGGATTGAGCTCGCGCGATCCGAGCTTGCCGAGGGCGAGCACGGCGCGCGCGGGGGCCATCGGTCCGAGCTTCTTCGTCGTTTCCGAAAAGGCCACGCGGTCGGCGACCACGAGCGCGGCGTCGGCGATGTCGGACCACAAGCGCGCCGTCACCAACGGCGACGCGCCGAGCACCAGCTCTTGCCAGGCCGTGTGCACCAGCGTTCGCTTGCGCAAGAGGCGCAGCACTTTGCGCGCGCTCTTCTCAGAGGTGCGCAGCACCCCCGTCGTCGACGGCGCCCGATCGAAGAAGCGCGCGAGCCGCGGGTCGGCGTCGAGCCACCGCGCAGCGATCGGCGACAGCGCCCGGAGCCGCTCCAGCAATCGCGGATCGAGCGGGGTCATGGACACGACGGGCCGCTACTCCGAGAGGCCGGTGCGGGTGGCGAAGACGACGACGGCGGCGACGGCGGCGACGCCCGCGACGCCGGCGAGGGAGTCGCTGGCGACGGCCTTGGTGAAGGCCTGTGAACGCAATTCTGAGCGGGCGTCGTCGACGGGTGCGGCGGCGTTGGCGGCGTCGTTGTCGACGTTGGCGAGGGCGCCGACGACGCCGGAGCCAACGCCAGCAGCGACGGCGACACCAGCAGCGGCGTAGCCCCACGGATTGGCGAACCACGGCCACGCCGCGTCCGTCGCGTTCGCCTCGGTCGGGGTCGGCGCCTCATTCGTCGTCGTCGTCGTCTTCTTCGGCGTTGCCACCGGCGGCGGCGTCTTCTGCGCCGGCGCCGAACGCAGCAACGGCAGCGCCACCGACAACACGTTCTCGGCCCACGGATCATCGAGGCGCATCGACGGACGCGCCCGCAGCCCCTTCACGGTGGCGCCCGAGGCGGCGTCGACGACGGCGAGGCTGACGACGAGGCCGGCTTTGGCGTCGGCGTCGGCGCCGACCTGAAGCGGCACGACGCCGACCTTGGCGACGACGACGTAGGCGAGGCCGGCGGCGCGGGCGCGGGCGGCGCTGGCGGCGACATGCTTCTTCCAATCCGCGGGTGAGTTGACGGTGCGGATGGCGTCTTCTTCGAGGCCGAGGCGGCCGGTGTCAGGGCGGTAGAAGGCGAGGCGGTCGAAGAAGCGCTCGGCGAGCTGGTCGGCGTCGCCGACGGGGGCGGCGCCCTCGATGAGAAACGGCAGAAACAACACGCCCGGACCTTCGCCGCGCTCGACCTCGTCGGTGACGGGGGGGTCGCCGCCGGCGTTGTCGTTGAAGGTGGCCCCCTTCTCGAGGTCGCAGCGTCCCTTGAGCTCAGCGGCCTTGGCGAACCCTTCGAGGTCGTCGACGCGGACGTGGGCCCACACCTTTCCCGTGCGCAGCACGCTGAGGGGCGCGCCCTTCTTCAGCTTCCAGCTCTTCGTGTCGCTGCTGTTCTTCTCGTAGACGAGCAGGTCGCCCGAGAGGCGGCACATCTGCAGCGTGCCGGCGCAGGCGGCTTCGAGGTCGCGGGTGGCGACGCTGCCTTTGGCGTCGCCGGTCGAGATGCGCGTGCGGCCTTCGTCGCCGACGGCGGTGACCTCGACCTCGGTGCCCGGGTCGACGCTGGTCTCGAGCTTTCCGGCCCTTGTGTTGATGGTCACCATCAGCGGCGCCTTGAGCGTGCAGGTGTCGCCCTTGTCATAGGCGGCGGCCGGGAGGCCCATGCCAAGCAAAGTGGCCAGCAAAGTGACGACGACGACGAGCCGCATGCAGGGACCCTAACCCGCCGCCGCCGCGGCCGACAGAACCGGGACTGATCGGTCGATCGCGGCCTGAGCAGGGGTGCTCATGTCGACGTGCAGAGGGCGCGTGGTCTGAAGCAGCAGTCCCGCAAACACGAGAGGAACCCACATGAAGTCCCTGACGCTGCTCGGCGCCGCCGCCATCGCCCTCGTCGCCGCCACCGGCTGCTCCACCACCGGCAAGATCTCGACCATCCCCGGCATCGGCTTCGACACGCAGCCGCTGGCCCGCGGCGAGTACACGATCATCGGCAACGCGGCCGGCGAGAGCTGCGCCGAAGAGAGCTGCTTCTTCGGTTCGTGCACCAAGACCGCCGGCGGCAAGGGCGAAGAGGCCTTTGAGGGCCGCATCTTCAGCACCAACATCAGCGGCGCCTCGACGGCGGCCACCGAGGGTCTCGGCGTGCTGCAGATCTTGTTCGGCACCGGCCAGGAGGGCCCCTCGGGCGCCGACATCGCCGAGCGCATCGCCCTCTACAAAGCCATCGAGAGCGTGCCCGACGCCGACGCGATCATCCTGCCGCGCAAGCAGATCCAGATCGACACGAGCTCGATCCCCTTCATCAGCTCGTCGGTGAAGAGCTGCGTGAAGGTCAAGGGCAAGGCGGTTCGCCTGAAGACCGACGCCGAGCTCGCCACCAACGCCCCGCCGGCGTCGACGCCGAACCCCTGAGGTCACGAAGAGCGAGCGCCCCAGGCCGAATGCCTACGTCGCTCCCAAAGCCTCGCTCCGTGCCATTCGGCGGGATCTCGCGATCAGGCCGCGCGCTTTTTCTTGTCGAGAAACGCCCGCACCCGCGAGCGGTTCTCGACGGCAAAAGCGAGCAGACGGTTCATGCCGGCGAGCTCGAGCTTGCTCACGGCATGGGCCCGGTGGTTCTGGACCGTGCGCAACGAGCATCCCAGGCGAACAGCGATGTCGCCGCTGGTGAGCTCGTCGGCCAGCAGAGCGACCACCCGCAGCTCGGCCCAGGTCAAGCGCTTCAGGTCGCGGTCTTCGTCGTCGTCGTCGGTGAGCAGCGCACCGGCGAGCGTACCCGACACGAAGCGCCGCCCTGCCGAGACGCTGGCCAGGGCATCGAGCAGCTCTTCGACCGCGCGATCTTTGAGCACGTAGGCGTCGGCGCCGGCGGCGAAGGCGGCTCTGACGAGGGCGTCTTCGTCGTGCAGCGACAACACGACGAAGCGGGCGCTGGCGCCATTGGCCTTCGCCCGCTTCACCAGCGTCAGGCCATCGCAGCGGGGCATGTTGACGTCGACGATGGCGACCTCGGCGGCGGCGAGCATGGGGCCGGCTTGTTCGCCGTCGCCCGCTTCGCCGACGACGTCGTGGCCGGCGGCGATGAGCACGTCGATGAGCCCGCGGCGAAAGATCGGATGGTCGTCGGCGACGAGGACGCGTGTCATGCGGGGGCTCCAGTGGCAGCAGCGACCAGGGGGACGACGACGTCGACGGCGCTGCCGCGATCGCTCGTGGTGAAGGTGAAGGTGCCGCCGAGCAGGCGGGCCCGTTGGTCCATGCCGGTGAGGCCGGTGCCCCAGACGACGGCGCCGTCGCCGTTTTCGTCGGCGTCGACGTCGGCGCCGCAGCCGTCGTCGACGACGTGCAGGCGCAAGCCGGCGCCTTCGCGCGAGACCTCGACGTCGATCTTCTGGGCGGCGCCGTGACGTGTCGCGTTCGCCAGCGCCTCTTGCACGATGCGGTAGGCGTGGATCGCGCCGTCGCCGAAGACGCTGACGTCGTCGTCGACGAGGCCGCAGTCGAAGACGACGGCGACGCCGGTGCTCTTCTCGTGGCTCTCACACAGCGTGCGCAAAGCGCTGATCAGACCGAGGCGCTCGAGCGTGGCCGGCGCCAACGCGCGCGCCAGACGCCGCACGTCGTCGAGGGCGTCGCCGAGGCCTTCTTTGAGCGCTGGCGTCGCCGCGGCTTGCTGCTTCAACAGCAAGAGCTGGTGCCCCAGCCCGTCGTGCAGGTCGCGGGCGA
>JANNAY010000237.1:0-1660 GCA_031384945.1 Deltaproteobacteria bacterium | reverse complement strand
GAACTCGATGGCAACCGCGTCTTCTGCCACGTCGACGCCAGCGAAGCCTTCTGCGGCAAATCCAAGGTGGTCCCCGCCGGCCGTGCCCAGGCCGTCGTCGACGACCTCGCCCACGCCACCCTGGCCGCCCTGAAGAAGCGCGTCGGCGTCACGCGCGAGTCGCGGCTGCGCTTCTTGAAGCCCCTCTACGCCGGCGAGGTCTTTCGCGCCGACGGCACCCTGTTTCGCGACACAGGCGACCTCTTCGTCGTGCAGGTGCGGTTGAACAACCGCAAAGAGCAGCTCTGCGTCGAAGGCGAGGTCGAGGTCTTCGGTCTCACCGCCGAGCAGGTGCGGCGCATGACGAACGACGGGATGATCCCGCCTGACCTCAAGCGCTACCTGCCCTGAACCTGGAATCCGGCGCTGTCGTCGTGGGTTGACCCTCGTTGTGACGACGGCTACCCCGACGGCCGTATCGCCTTTGGCCCACTGAATGCCCTGGAGTCTCCGATGAAGCGCACGTTGAAGCTGGTTCTGATCACGATGAGCGCGCTCGCGCTCGCCGCTTCGCTCGCCGGTTGCCCGAAAAAGGCCGACGACGGCAAGGGAGGCGACAAGGGCACGACGACGTCAGCGACTGCCGGTGGACCGGTCGCCCGCATCAACGGCGACGAGATCGAACGCGCCGACTTCGAGAAGCAGATGGAGCGCACGCGCGCCCGCTTTCAGCGCGCCGGCCGCCAGATCGCGCCCGCCCTCGAGACGCGCCTGAAAGAGAACCTGCTGCGCAAGCTCGTCGAAGAGACGCTCATCTCGCAGAAGGCCAAGACCGAAGGCGTCACCGTCGCCGCCGACGAACTCACCGCCAAGGTCACCGAGCACAAGACGCGCTTCGGCAGCGACAAGGCGTTTCAGAGCTTTCTCGAGCGCACCAACCAGACCGAAGCCGACGTGAAGGTCGACCTCGAGAAGAACCTGCTGCGCGACAAGCTGTTCGCCAAGCTGCTGGCGTCGTCAGAGCCCACCGAAGCCGACGCGAAGAAGTACTACGACGAGAACCTCGATAAGTATAAGCAGAAAGAGCAGATCAAGGCGTCTCACATTCTCTTCAAGGTCGAAAAGACCACGCCTGAGAAAGAGAAGAAAGAGAAGCTCGCCGAAGCCAAAAAAGTGCTCGCCGAGGCCAAGAAAGCCGGCGCCAACTTCGACGAGATCGCCAAGAAGTACTCTGACGGTCCCACCAAGGATCGCGGCGGCGACCTCGGCACCTTCTCGCGCGGCCGCATGGTCAAGCCGTTCGAAGACGCGGCTTTTGCCGCAAAGGCCGGCGACGTCATCGGCCCGGTCGAGACGCAGTTCGGATTCCACGTCATCAAGGTGTACGAGAAGACGCCTGAATCGCAGCGTCCCTTTGAAGAGGTGAAAGACTCGATCCTCACGTCTTTGAAGGCGCGTCAAAAGTCGAAGGCGACCCGTGAATTGCTCGACAAGCTGAAGGCCGAAGCCAAGGTCGAGATCCTCGAGCCCGGCGTCTCGCTCGACGCCAAGAAGGCCCCCGTGGCCCTCGACGGCCGCGAGCTGCCGAAGGTGCCCAACGCGGCCCTCGGCGGCGAAAAAGGCGACGAAGGCAAGGTCGACGGCGACAAAGACGGCGACAAAGACAGCGCCCCCTGATCCG
>JANNAY010000207.1:0-3570 GCA_031384945.1 Deltaproteobacteria bacterium | reverse complement strand
CGGGGATGCCCTCTCCGCGAAGCGTGAGAGGGTGGCGCGCAGCGCCGGGTGAGGTGCTGCGCGCGCGACGGTGCCGCGGGGCTCATACGCTCACCACAGCGAAGAAGTGGCCGCGCACACCGTCGACGTTGACGCGGCAATTCGGAAACAGCGCCGTCAGCGATTCTTTGCTGAACAGACGCAGGTGCTCGGGGTTGTTGTCGGGCTGCGACGGCACGGTGACAACGGCAAACCGCTTCGCCACGCGCACGATCTCGCGCGCCGCGGCTTCAACGTCTGGGATGTGCTCGAGCACCTCAAGCGCGGTGACGACATCAAACTCACCGTCGGCGAAGGGCAGCGCGGTGGCCGAGCCCTGCACCGCGCGCAGCTGCGACACGCCACCGCGGGCGACCGCGTCGAGGTCGGCCGCGCGGTCTTCTCTCAGGTCGACGCAGGTCACCGGCAACCACGGCAACGCGTCGAGCAGCGGCCACAAAAACACGCCGCGTCCGGTGCCCAGATCGAGCAGCGACGCCGGAGCGAGGCCCTTCAGCGTCGAGAGCGTGCGCTGCACCCGCGGCAGCACGGTGGCCCGTTTGAAGCGGTGCAGGCGCAGGCCAGCGGCGCGTCCGGCGGCAACGGCAGCGGCCTCGTCGACGTCGACGTCGATGCCGAGGCGACCGCGGCAGAAGGCGGCGGCGCTGGCACCGTAGAGACGCGACGCGTCGAAGTCGGCACCGGCGTCGTCAGCGTCGGCGGCTTCGTCGTCGTCGTCGGAGGTGTCGGCGCCTTGCATGGCGCTCGAAACGCCGGCGAGCCGTGCTTGATTCATCGCGTCTCAGACACTAGTCCGAAGCACCATTTCTCGACGAGGACACGACCATGACCATCCAGAAGCGCGACCCGATGGTGAAGCTCACCGGCCGCACGCTCTTTCTCACGAAAGACCTCGACCTCCTCGAGAAGCAGCTGAGCGGCGAGATTCTCAAGCACGACCCGGCGCGCGAGCTGATCGACAACATCTCGACCGATGAGCTCACGCCGGGCTGGGTCTGCTTCTGGTACGACGAGACCCTCGGCCACTACTGCCTGGTGGGTTTGCGCGGCAACAAGGTGCAAAAAGACGCCATCATGAATGCCAAGCCGGCGGTGATGGTTTCGGGTCTCAGCAAAGGCTGCGGCTCGTCGAGAGAGACCGCGCCGTACTCTGAAAAGGTCGCCGGTGTGCAGCTGGTGGTCGCCAAGACCATCGAGAAAATTTATGGACAAAATTGTCGCAACATCGGCCTGCTGACCACGACCGACTTCTCGGTGCTCGAGCGCATCGAGAAGGGCGAGGCGATTCCGCTCTCTGAATTCACCAAGGGCCTCAACGACATCGAGAAGGGCATCGTCGAGTACGGCGGGCTCTTCTCGTACAACAAAGCGCGCCTGGCCGGTGAGGTCACGCCGCCGGCGGTGTCGACGTCGAAGCGCCCGATGAACCTCGTCGAAAAGATCATCGCCGACCGCGCCATCGCCGACGCAACGACCGGCAAGACCGGCATCGACGCCGTCAAACCCGGCGACGCCCTCTTCTGCCGCGCCGACGTGCGCTTCAGCCACGACTACACCACAGCCATGTGTGAGTCGTTGTTCGTCGACGGCTACGGCAAAGACGCCGCCATCCGCGACGTCGGCAGCGTCTTCGCCTTCAACGACCACCTGACCTTCCGCAACAAGATCATGAGCGACGACGACAAGAAGAAGGGCCTGAACGTCCTCGTCGACAACCTCGGCGCCGTTCAAGAAGCCTTCGTCAAGAAGCACGGCATTCGCTACTTCGGCCTCACCGCCGACAAGAGCGGCAGCGAAGCCATCTGCCACAACGGCGTGATGGAAGAGCTCGGCGCCCCCGGCCAGATCGTCGTCGGCACCGACTCGCACACCTGCACGGCGGGCGCGCTCGGCTTGTTTGCCTTCGGCGTCGGCAGCACCGACATGGCCAACGCTTGGTACACCGCTGACATTCAAGTGAAGGTTCCGGCGTCGGTTCAGTATGTCTTGAAAGGACAGCCTGGCAAAGGCGTGACGGCGAAAGACGTGATGCTTTACATCATGTCGCAGCAGTACAGCCGCGACGGCAACTGTATTGGAAAGGTCTTGCAGTTCAGCGGCGACGGCCTCTTGCACCTCAACATGGACGAGCGCGCGACGCTCACCAACCTCGCCGTCGAGTGCGGCGCGACCACCGGCATCATCGAGGCCGACGAGGTCACCAAGAGCTACCTGATGAAGTTTCGCGGGTGGAGCGAAGAGCGCGCGAGCAAGGGCTACTTCAAGGCCGACGCCGACGCCGAATACGACGCCACCTTCACCATCGACTTGTCGACGGTGCCGCAGATGGTGGCGACGCCTGGCGATCCGAGAAACGGCGTGAAGGTGCACGAAGCCAAAGCAAACGGCGACAAAGACGTCGTCGTCGAGATCGCCTACGGCGGCTCGTGCACCGGCGGCAAGATGGCCGACATGGACATGTACGCCGAGGTGCTCGCGCAGGGCCTCGCGCGCGGCATGAAGGTCAAAGAAGGCGTGCGCATGTTCATTCAATTTGGATCGCAGCGCATCAAGAAGTACGCGGTTGATAAAGGCTACCTCGAGCTCTTCGCCAAGGCCGGCGCCGAGGTCATCGAGCCGTCGTGTGGCGCTTGCATCAACGCAGGGCCGGGTGTTTCACGCACCAAAGATACCGTGACCGTCTCGGCCATCAACCGCAACTTCCCTGGTCGTTCCGGTCCTGGACAAGTGTATTTGGCGTCGCCGCGCGTCGTGGCCGCTTCGGCCTTGAAGGGCACGCTGATCACGCCCGAAGATTTGTTTCAGTGACCGACCTTCCCGCTCCGCGGCCGCTCAAGCCGGGCGTCGTCGTCGCGGTCTTCGTCATCGCCACTGGCATCTTCGTCGGAGGCGCCGTCATCGCCACGCGCGCGTCGCAGCAGAAACCTCCGTCACAGGCGTCGTCTGAGTCGACGCCGCTGCCGGCGCTCACGGTGTTTCGCCAGGGCCAGCCGCTGCCGCTGTACGGCAAGCGCGACAAGCCGGCGCTCTTGCACCTCTGGGCCACGTGGTGCGGACCGTGCCGCGACGAGCTGCCGTTGATCCTCGACTACGGCCGCAGCGGCGAAGTCGAGGTCATCGCCCTCTCTGTCGACGACGACTACAAAAGCGTGCAGCAGTACTTCGGGCCGACGTCGATCCCGCCCGAGGTCGCCTGGGACAAGAACATCGTCGTCGAGAAGGCCATGGGCGTGAACTCGCTGCCGACCACCATCGTGCTCGACGTCGAAGGCAACGTGCGCGGCACGCTCACCGGCGCGCAAGACTGGCGCGACGCTGGGCTGCGCGCCGCCGTGCAGCGCATCCTCCAATAGGGGCCCGGCCCGAAGACCCCCGAAGACCTCACCCCTCGCTGCGCTTGGACCTCTCACGCTTCGCGGAGAGGTGAAATCATGTATCGTGACTTGCGGCATCTTCGCAGCCGCAACAGGACGATCGGCACGCGCTGTCGAGGTGCTGGTGTCCACGACGCGGCGTTGCAATGTAGCTTGG
>JANNAY010000204.1:0-2737 GCA_031384945.1 Deltaproteobacteria bacterium | reverse complement strand
TCATCGCCTTTGCGGTGGAAGCCACATCGGGGCCATGCCCAGCCATCTGGTTGTGCAGGCTCGCCCCGCCGGGCTCGAACCCGCCCTGGGTCGGGGATCAGGATGTGGCACTGGGCGCAGGCGTGAACGAGCAACGCGCGTCCATCGAGGCCGGCCTTCGGACGGTGCGACATGCCGCGCTCGGCGTCTTCGGTGAAGAGCGCGCGCAGGTCAGGCAACGTCGACGACGAGCCCGCCACAAACGCCTGCACCGCCGTGGCCGCCGCCTTGGCCTTCGTCGCGTCGGTGACTTTGACGTCGTGGTACGGCGGCGGGATCGCTTCGCCGCGCACCGCAGCGTCGTAGATGAGCTGCCACGCAGCGCTGTGGCCCGGCGTCGAGTTGTCGAAGGGCTGTCCATCGGCCGACTCGCGCACCTCGCGCTCGATGACGGGCGAGTTGAATTCGTTCGGCTGCGGCAGGTTGCTCGTGAAACGCATGAGGTCTTCGACCGCCACCGGGTCGCTCTTCGGCAACAGCGATCCAGGGATGCCCGCGACGTCGTCATCGAGGCCCCAGGCGCGCACGGTCTCGTCGAGCAGAAACCCGCTGGTGAAGGTCGCAGGCCAGTGCGTCCACGGAAACTCGGGCTCTTGCATGCGGTAGATGCGGCGCGTGTCGGGACCCCCGGGTTGGTGGCAGTGCAAGCAATCGAAGGCCGAGTTGCCGAGGTCGACGTCGTCGTAGAGCGACCACGAGACCCAATCGCGCTCGGTGCGCGACGAGAAGACGTCGGCGGCGTCGCAGCCTTCGTCGATGCCTTCGCCGCCTTCATTGCAGGGCTGCGCGTAGCGCAACAAGTAGAAGCGGACGTCGTCGTCGGCGCCGGGTGGGGTGACGGCGACCTCGACGACCTGGTCGCCGCGGGCGTAGGCGAGAGAGAGAACGTTGCCGTCGCTGCGGCGCTTGCGCGGCTCGCCATTCAAATCGTCGCGATCGGCGGGCAGCGAGACGATGACCGAGCCGGGGTTCAACGGCGACACCGACCGCGACGGCAGCGCCGACGACTGCGCGATCAGCGAGAAGCCGGGGCGCTCTTCGTCGGCGACGCCTTCGTCGAGCACGACATCGAGCAGCTGCTGCACGCCGCGCAGTGAATTCAATTCGGGCGCGTCGTCGCCGCAGAAGGCAGCGGTGACGGCGTCGACGCGCCCGCGATCGCAGAGCGTGCGGCGTTGCGCTTCGCCCCGCGGCAGGTCGCTCAGCAGGTCGCGGTCAGAGCCCCCGTGCTGCTCGGGCGGGCAGCCGGCGCAAACGACGACGACGAGGGCCACGGTGATGGCGTGCTGCAGGGCGCGGGTGCTGTCGGCTCTCGCGCTCATCCGCCCACCAGGCGGCCGCTGCGGTAATCGGCAAAGGCCTGATCGAGCTCCGCGGCGGTGTTCATGACGAACGGTCCGCGACGGGCGACGGGCTCGCCGATGGGGCGGGCGGCGAACAAGAGCGCGCGGGCGCCGCGGTCGCCGGCGGCGAATTCGACGACGTCGCCTGCGCCGTAGACGCCGACGCTGTCGCCATCGACGCCGTCGATGGATCCGTCGGCGACGACGACGAAGGCGTTGTCGTCGGCGTCGACGTCGACGACGAATTTGCCGCGGGGCGGCAGCCGCACGTCGAGCAGCAGCGGCTGCGTGACGACGCTGTCGATGGGACCGCGCACCCTGACCGTTCCATTCGAGACCGCGCCGGCGAGCACGCGGACCTCGGCGTCGGCGACGGTCGTGGTCGGCACCGACGAGGGTGCGGTGTCTTGGTAGCGCGGCTTCGTCATCTTCGACGTCGACGGCAGGTTGATCCACAGCTGGTAGCCCGAGAGCACGCCGCTCGTTCCTGCGGCGAGCATCTCGCTGTGCACGATGCCGCGCCCGGCCGTCATCCACTGCAGGCCGCCGCCTGTGATGTCGCCGCTGTTGCCGACGCTGTCTTTGTGCAGCACGTGCCCGTCGAGCACGATCGACACCGTCTCGAAGCCGCGGTGCGGGTGCTCAGGAAAGCCGCGCACGAAGTCATCTTCGACGTCGCTGCGAAAGCGATCGAGCATCAAGAAGGGATCGAGCATCGCGAGCCCGCGGTGGCCCAGCTGCTTCCACAGCTTCACGCCGGCGCCGTCGACGTGGGCGACACCGCCGACCACGGCTTTGAGGGCGCGCACGGCTCTGGTCTTCGACGCTGTGTGCACAGCGGGCGCCGCTGGGTTGCAACCGACGACGCTGAGGGCGCCGACGCTGGCGGCACCGACGAAGAAGGCGCGGCGAGAGAGCATGGGCCGAAGGCTACCCTCGACGTCGTCCGCGCGCAGGCGCAGGATCGGCACCTCGACGTCGCTGGCGTCGTCGAAAGCCCGACCGCGAAAAAGAAAAACCGCGGTGTGAGCCGCGGTTTGGTGTCTCTTGGTGCGCCCGGAGCGATTCGAACGCCCGACCCTCAGATTCGTAGTCTGATGCTCTATCCAGCTGAGCTACGGGCGCATGGAGACGACGTCCTTGTGCCCTCGGATCGGCACCTCGTCAAGCAAGAATCGCGGTGATTCAGAAGGCCTGGGGCGCGCCGACCGGCTGCAGGTAGGCGACGGCGGGGGCGTCGATGTCGCCGCGGTAGAAGCCCTTCTTGGGATTGAACTTCACCTCGGTCTTCTCGGGCAGCTTGAAGGCGCCAGCGAGAAAGATGGGGATGCCCGCGCAGCAGCCGACGCCGGTGC
>JANNAY010000196.1:0-2598 GCA_031384945.1 Deltaproteobacteria bacterium | reverse complement strand
CGTTTTTCCGTTCGCGATCGGCCTCGCGTGTCGACACCCAGGGCATGACGAAAGACCAGGCCAAAGAGCTGGCCCGCCTCGCGGCGATCGTCGATGACAACCCGCAAGACTTGAAGGCCCGCCGCGGCCTCGCTGACCTCTACAAGGCGGCGGGCCGCATGAAGCACGCCGTCGCCGAGTACCAGGCGCTGGCTGGCGCCTACGCCGCGCAGGGCTTGTTGTTCCGCGCCATCGCCACCTGCAAACAGATCCTCACCCTCGACGCTGCCCACGAAGAGACGCACAAGACGCTCGCCGCCCTCTACGCCAAGCACGACGCGCAGGCCGAAGAGGCCCTGAGCGTCGAGCTGCCGGCGTCGATGTCTGATGCGCTGGCTGCGCCGCACCACGTCGTAGACGACGCCGACGTCGCCGTTGCGTCAGCAGAAGGCGTCGCCATCGAAGACATCGTCAGCGTCGAAGACATCGTCGACGCCGGCACCCTCGCCGCGCTGACGGTGAAGCCCGAGGGCAGCGTGACGTTGAAGCGTCCGGCCAGCGTGCCGCTGTTCTCAGGGCTCGCGCCCCAGTCTTTCGAGCTGCTCGTGAAAGAATTGACGGCGTGGGAGGCTGAGCCCGGCGCCGTCATCGTCGCCGAAGGTGAAGACGGCGACTCACTCTTCGTCGTCGCCCGCGGCAAAGTGCGCGTCGAACGCGGAGGAAAAGACGGCGCCGTCGTCGTCGGCCACGTCGGCGAAGCCGGCTTCTTCGGCGAGATCGCCATCATCGCGCAGCGGCCGCGCGCCGCCACCGTCATCGCCGAAGAAACCACCGAGCTGTTAGAGATTTCGCGGCAGACGCTCGACGAACTGTGTGTTCTGGATCCACATGTTCGCGAGGTGTTAGATGCCTTCTGCTCAGAGCGCCTCAAGAAGAGCGTGCTCTTGAGCTCGCCGGTCTTCGAAGGACTCTCGCCCGACCTGTTGGCGCGGGTGTCGGCGGGCTTCGAGCAGCGCACGCTCGACGCCGGCGCCTCGCTGGTCGAGCAAGGATCGCCGTCGACAGGTCTCTTCGTGGTGCTCAGCGGCACGGTCGATGTGACCGCCAAGGGCGAGATCGGCGCCGTGCGCCTGAAGCAGCTGCAAGCGGGCGACATCTTTGGCGAGATGAGCCTGCTGTCGGGTGATCCGGCGTCGGCGTCGGTGACGTCATCTTCGCCGGTTCGTTTGCTGGTGTTGCCGGCGGCTTCCTTCTCTTCATTGTCCACTGAACCTGAGCTGAAGGCGCGCATCGCTGCGCTGTCGAAGAGCCGCGCCGCCTTCAACGCGCGCTTCTTGCCGACCACCGACGTCGCCCGTGAAGGTGGCGTGTGAAGCACCTCCCTCTCCTCCTCGCACTCGCATTCGCACTCTCGCTCTGCGCCGCTTGCAACCCGCCGCCAGCGACGACGACGACGAAGCCGGCCGGGCCGATGCTGCCGACGTCTGTGCGCCTCACCGGTGAGATCTTCGCCAGCGATTGGCAGGTGACCATCGTCGCGCGTGATGCGTCGACGTTGGCGCGCACGCGCACGCTGCAACCCGCCATCGAAGCCGCGCTCAAAGAGGTCGATCGCGAGCTGTCGCTGTGGAACCGCGACTCTGAGCTCGCCCGCTTCAACCGCATCGCGTGGACAAAGACGTTGCCGCTGTCGCCGACGTTGATGGCGTTGATCGAGACCGCGCTGCGCGTGGGGCGCGACACCGACGGCGCCTTTGACATCACCCTCGGCCCCGTGCTCGACGTGTGGGGCTTCTCTCCGGCCACGAAGGGCAAGGTGACGGCGCCGCCGACCGCCGAGCAGATCGCCGCGGCGCGCGCGAAGACCGGGCTCTCGCTCTTGCATCCCGGCGAGGGCGGCCTGCAAAAAGACCAGGCCGACGCCGTCGTCGACCTCACCGCCATCGGCGACGGCGCTGCCGCTGCTGCCGTCGCCACGGTCTTGGTCGAACGCGGCTTCGGCGACTTCCTCGTCGACGTCGCCGGCGAAGTCGTCGTCAGCGGCCACGGGCTCAAGGGACCGTGGAAGGTGGGCGTCAACGTCCCCAACGAAGACGCTGCCGCCGACGCCGTCGAACAGACCGTCGTCGTCGACACCACGGGCACAGCGCTGCGCGCCCTCTCGACCAGCGGCACCTACCGCGAGGCCTTCACGGCCGACGGCAAGCGCTACCCGCACATCCTCGATCCGCGCACGGCCGCGCCGGTCACCCACGACCTCGTCTCGTGCACCGTCGTCGGCCCCGACGTGGTCGTCGCCGACGCTCTCAGCACCGCCTGCGTCGTCCTCGGCGTCGACGGCACCAAAGCCGTGCTGCCCCGCTTCGCCGGCTACAGCGCGCTCTTTCTCACCGCCCAGCCCGACAAGACCTTCGCGGCGACGGTGAGCGAGGGCTTTCCGGCGCTCTCTCCGACTGCTCCCGCTGGAGCGCCCTGACACCTACACGGACGCCGTCACACCGTTCTTGTGCGGGAAACGGATCCACGGCGTCGCGCGTTACTGTGGCGCATGACCACGAGAAATGACGCCCAGGTCCGAATGCCTACGTCGCTCCCAAAGCCTCGCTCCGTGCCATTCGG
>JANNAY010000169.1:0-1720 GCA_031384945.1 Deltaproteobacteria bacterium | reverse complement strand
ATGGGGGGCGCGATACCGGACGCGACGCCGCCGCCGTCGACCTCTACGCCGCGGGCGTGCTGGCGGTGCAGCTGGCCTCGCGGCTCACGCCCGGCGATCTGCCGCAGAAGAACGGACGCGTCGACGTCGCTGCCGCGGTCTCCGTCGACGCCGCGCTCGTGGCGTATTTGCAGCTGCTGCTGAACGGCATGTTCGACACCAAACGCGCCGCCCTCGATGCGCTGCTGCGGCTCGACGATCCGAAGAAGTCTTCGTCGACGGGCGCCGTGTTGGGCGCCATGGCCGTGGTCGCCGCGGTGGTGCTGGCGATCCCGGCCGTCGGCGTCTGGCTGTTCTTCTCCACGGCGCCCGACCCCGTGATCGTCGAGGTCGATCCGTACATTCCGCCGCCGCAGGTGCCGCAGGTTCCACAGGTTCCACAGGTTCCACAGGTTCCTGACGTGCCGCGTGTGCCTGACCCGCCGCGCGTTCCCGATCCGCCGCGCGTGCCCGATCCGCCGCAGGTGCCCGATCCGCCGCGCCTGCCGTCGTCGTCGGTGGACGACGCGTTGCTGCGCGCCATCGAGGTCGCCGTGCGCGCGCAGCAAGCGGAGATCGAGGCGTGTCCCGACGACGGCCTCGACCGCGTCAAGCTGCACCTCACGCTCGTGAAGGGACGCGGCACCGTGAAGCCCCTGGCCCGCGGCGACACCGACGGCGTGCGCTGCGTCGTCGACAGCGTCGCCGTGTCGTCGTGGCCGAGCACGCCGCACCAACAGGTCGACGTCGACGTGTGGGTCTGGCGCCACCCCTCATTCAAAGTCGCGGCGTATTGAGATGGGCATGGCCGAGAAATTCGTCGTCGTCGTGGGACTTGCGGCCGTGTCGCCAGGTGCCATCGCGGGCAACAACAAGGTCGATGCGCTGGTGCAAACGGCGACCGGATCGCCGCGCGACTTCACCAAAGAAGAACGCGCCGGCGCCGTCGATGACCTCGCCCGCCTCGCCAAAGCCGGCGATGCCGACGCCGTCAAAGCGCTGATCGGGCTCGTGGGTGGCGAGCAGCACGCGGCGGCGCTGCAGGCGTTGTCGACGGTGAAGGGCGACGCGGCGGGCGCTGCGTTTGCGTCGGCGCTGGGCCGCGTCGACCTGGGCGACGACAAGAACGCCGGGCGCGCCGAGCAGCTCTGCACGTTGGCGGCGGGCACGCGCTCGCCGCTGGTGGTGCCCGCCATCGTGCGGGTCGTCGACGATGGTGCAACCAAAGAGTTGCGCATCGCCGCGCTGCGGGCCCTCGGCCGCATGGGTGGCGGTGCCTTCGACAAGCAGACCGACAAGGGCTGTGACGCCGCCACTGCCGCGCTCGTGCGCTACGTCGACCACCGCGTGCTGGGCGCCGCCGCGCGCGACGTGCTGTCACACATGCGCGCCAGCACCGATCCGTTGAAGCCGCTGCTGACGCACAGCGACCCCGACGTGCGCGCGCTCGCCACGCGGATGCTCGGCGGCACGGGCGCGCCCGAGATCCAGAGCGCGGTGAAGGCGGCGCTCGTGCAGCAGTTGAACGACGCCAGCGACGACAAAGCCCGCGCCCGCGCCCTCAGAGGACTCGCTGCCGAATTCTGCGGCGACGCGCCGTTTGGAAAATCCGACGAGCCCTGCCCGCCCGCCGCGGGCAAGCAGCTCGCGGCATTGGTGATCCCCCACTTGAAGAACGTCAACGTCGGTGACGCCGCCGTCG
>JANNAY010000123.1:0-1575 GCA_031384945.1 Deltaproteobacteria bacterium | reverse complement strand
TCGCCCGCGCGGCGGTGATGGCCGCCGTCGCCGTCTCGAAGTTCGGCGCCTCGCCGAGCACATGCGCCTTCCACCCGCGCTCGACGATGGACCAGTCGCTCTCGTAGCGGTCCATCGTCACGTTCATGCGGCCGCCGCCCGAGGCGATGCGCAGGTCGACGCCGACCTTCGCCAGCGCGAGGGCCTTTTCTTCGACGAGGGCGACGAAGTGCAGCGACGAGCCGTCGGGCACGTCGCGTCCATCGAGCAGCACGTGCAGCCGGATCTTCGTCGCCCCCCGCTGCGCGGCGCCGTCGATCACGCCCATGATTTGGTCGAGCCGCGAGTGCACGCCGCCGTCGCTGAGCAGGCCGATGAGGTGCAGCGTGCCGCCGTTCTTCCACTGGCGGGCGAGCGCGTTCCACCCCTCGCTCATGAACATCGCGCCGGTCTTGAGCGCGGTGTCGACGAGCGACGCGCCCTGCAAGACGACGCGGCCGCTGCCGAGGGCGTTGTGGCCGACTTCGCTGTTGCCCATGTCTTCGTCGCTGGGCAGCCCCACGGCGGTGCCGTGGGCCTTGAGCTTCAAGAAGTGGTCGGGCACCGCCATCAGCCTTCGCAAGTTGGGCATGTCGGCGCGGGCGACGGCGTCGAAGTCGTCGCCGGTGCCGATGCCGACGCCGTCGAGCACGACCAACAGCACCGGTCCCTTCGGTTTGACGAGGACGGGGTGCTTTTGCAGGGTGAAGTCGCTCATGGCGCGGAACCTATCATTGACAGTGTCACCCGGGGCGCCCGTCTCGTCGTCGACAGCGCCTGCGCGCTCTTCGGTGGCCGGCGCGCCAAAGCAGCGGGCGCGCGGCTAGCTTTCTCCTATGCCGCGCATCGACTCGCCGCCCGTCTCGAACCGTCGCTCGTTCTCTGACCTCAAGGCCGCCGAGACGGTGGCCAAAGAGCTGTTCGGACCGACAGCGAAGCTGATCGACAAGGGCGCCGTCAACGGACTCGACGCCAAAGACCAGGTCGTCTTCGAGAAGGGCGGCAAGACCGTCACGCAGACCCTCGGCGTCAAGCAGAGCGAAGACATCGCCTTTCGCGCCCACGTCGTGAAGGCCGCCAAAGACCTCGCCGCCTCGGGCGCGTCGTTCTCGGGCAGCCACCACAGCGACAGCGTCAACAAAGAGCTGTGGACGATGGGCTACGGCGGCAAGATGCAAGTGCGCAAATGGCTGCCCGATGGCAGCATTGGCAAGCCGTCGACCGCGCTGCGCGACATCTTTTCACAGGGCAACAAATACGGCTTCGAGTGCGCCACCGCCATGATGGTGATCTACCACAAGGCGATCCTCGATCACGTCGGCGACGCGGCCTTTGACAAGATGTTCACCGAGCCGAAGAACCTCGCGTTCTTCCGCTGGTCCATCGAAGACGACGACTATGTTGACGTCAAGAAGCTCGTGCACAAGCCGATGCCGCTGCAGCCCGGCTCGCACTACTACTACTCGAACCCGGCGGCCTCGAAAGAGAACTCGGCCTTCGGTGGTGAAAATGTCATGTACATCGGCGACGGCCAGTTCTACGCCCATGGCATCGTCG
>JANNAY010000108.1:0-3743 GCA_031384945.1 Deltaproteobacteria bacterium | reverse complement strand
CTGTTGACGCCGGCGGCAAAGGCGTCGGCGTCGACAGTGAAGACGCCGCCGTTGTTCTTCAGCAAGCGCTCGCCGAGGTTCGGTCCGTCGTTGACGGTGAAGAGGTCGAGGTCGCCGTCGCCGTCGATGTCGATGGGTTCGAAGTCGTAGTTGTTGCCGCTGCCGGGCAGGGCGCCGCTGGTGTCGACGAAGCGGGCGTTGCCTTCTTCGACGAGCTGGTTCTTCAGCAGCAGTCCGCCGTCGCGGCAGACCTTGCAGGCCACCAGCAGGTCGAGGTCGAGGTCGTCGTCGACGTCGATGGCCTCGATGTCCCACGAGAAGCCGGCCTTGGTTGCGGGCAGCCGCGACGCGCTCTCGTCGACGAACCACGGGTCGCCGGGCTCGCCGCGCTGCATCCACAACCTGGGTTGTGCACCGCCATTGCCGAGCGGATCGCCGCTGCCCCAGTCGGCGAGCACGAGGTCTTGGCGGCCGTCGCCGTCGACGTCGGCGAATTCGGCGTCGCCGAAGGATCCGACGTCGTCGGGCAGCCGGTCGCTGCCGTCGACGAAGTGTTGATCGTTGGGGGCGCCGACGTTGAGCGCGAGAAACGAGCGGCTCTGAAAGGTGCCGCCGAAGAAGACGTCGCTGTCGCCGTCGCCGTCGATGTCGGCGCATTTGACGACGCGCCACCAGCCGGCCGGCACTGGCAGCTCGTCGACGACGAACGAGCTTCCGGTGTTGCGCCAGAAGAACGGCAGCTCGGGCAGGTCGGCCTCGCTGTAGGCCGCACCGTTGGCGACAAAGGCGTCGACGTCGCCGTCGTTGTCCGCGTCGCACAGCTCAATCTTGTTCGACCACCCTTCGGTCGGCGTGGCCCCGAGCCATCGCACCGTCGCATCGACGAACGGCGTCGCGACCAGAGACATCACAGCGAGAAGGAGAGGAGAGCCCACGGCGATCGCGGAAAGCAGATCCCGGGCCCACTGTGGCGTGGCTTCCGGACGGGCCCCCGGTGGGGTTGTCGCGTCGCACGACCGCCACGACCGGCACGATCGCCACGATCGCCCCGATCGCCGGGGCCGGGCCGGGACCATCGCGGGCCGGTGCGCAGAGGCGGGGGCGCGCCCCGCCCCTCCCTCCCGGTTGACGCGGGGTGGAATTGAGCAATCGTTTGATTCCTACCTGGCCCCTCGGAGGATCGATGCGCGTCGCGTTTTCTCTGCAGCCGGCTGCAAGCCAATCAATTTACGAGGCCGGCCGAGGCTGCTCGCCGACGACGCTGATCGTCGCGGCCGGAGCGCCATGCCTCTTCGCGCTGATCGTCGTCGTCACGGCGTGCGCACCGCAGATCGCGTGCACCGAGGATCGCAACTGTCCCGACGAGCTCCCGGCGTGCGTCGACGGCCTGTGCGGGCAGCCGCTCGACGCCGACGATCCGCGCAACGTCAACGAGGGCGAGGGCGAAGGCGCACAGAGCGAGGGCGAGGGCGAAACCCCCATCGGCGAAGCCGACAACGTCTGCGGCGTCCGCGTCCCCCGCGGCGTCGACCCCGACCACGTCGTCGGCGGCGACGACGACGCCTTTGCCGGCTGCCACGCTGACGTCGACGGCGCCTTTGACAACTACGTCGCTGGCGACGGCCCCATCTTCATCGCGCCGGGCACCTACACGGCGACCCGTCCGGTGCCCGACGGCGCCCTCGTCGTCGGCAACGTCGCCGCCCGCGACGACGTCGTGCTCAGCGGCGTCATGGTCGTCGACAGCGCCGAATTCCGCGGCGTCTCGTTCATCGACGTCGACGTCAGCACCGCCGCCGCCGTCGACTTCGACCGCGTCTCGTTCACCGACGACGCCCTCGTCGCGGTCGCCTTTGCCGGCGCCCTCGACGTCAAAGCCAGCGACTTCGGCGCCGTCGACGTCGACATCGAGCGCGGCGCCGCCGGCCTTCACGACATCGTCGTCGACGGGCGCTTTCACATTTCAGGCTTCTCGAGCGACCACAGCTTGATCGAGCGCGCGGTGTTCACCGTCGACAACGACGACGACGGCCTCGCCATCGACGCCGACGTCGACATCGACGTCATCGACTGCGAATTCGCCGGCGCCGGCGCAGGCACCGGCGGCCTGCAGCACACCGGAGCGACGCTCAAGGTGCGCGGCTCGACGTTTCACGACTTTCACGGCGCGCTGTTGGCGGGCCGGCCGGTGGGCGCGGTCCGCGTGGTCGACGGCCCCCTGTCGACAGGAAAATCGCGCATCAACCTCGGCGACAGCGACGACGACGGCGGCAACGTCTTCGCCGACAACGACACCGACCTGTCGATCGAGACGCCCTACGTTCCGTTCGAGCTGCAGGCAGTGGGCAACACCTGGTCGCAAGCGCCGGTGTGCGACGAAGCGATCGTGCGGATCGACGACGACGACACCGTGATGGTCAGCATCGGCAACTCGTCCTTTTGCAGTCTGCCGCTGTGACCTACCCTTCGAAGATGAAGCGCGTCGTCGTCTCGTCTTTGCTCGTCGCGGTGTCGGGCTGCCAATGCGGCGAGCAGGTGAACCCGATCATCGATGGTGGTGTCGCCGACAGTGGCGTCCCCGTCTTTGAAGGCGAGGGAGAAGGCGAAGGCGACGTCGGCGAAGGCGAAGGTGAAGGTGACGTCGGAGAAGGCGAAGGCGAAGAAGGCGAAGGCGAAGGCGAAGGCGAAGACATCGGCGTCATCAGGTTCGTTGCCGTCGGAGACGCCGGCCACGGCAACGACGAACAATACGCCGTCGGCGACGCGATGACAGAAGCCTGCGCAGAAGCCGGCGGCTGCGGCTTCGCGCTCTTGCTCGGCGACAACATCTACGACTCCGGCGTCGACGGCGTCGATGACCCGCAGTGGCAAGAAAAGTTCGAGCTGCCGTTCGCATCGTGCCCGTTCCCGTTCTACGGAACGCTGGGCAACCACGACTACGGCGTGCCGCCGGTGCTCGACTTTCTCGGACTCGGCGCCGGCATCGGCCTCGACCCGGCGGCGGGCGTCTCGCAGGTCACCTACAGCGGCGTGAGCGAGAAGTTCGTCATGCCCGACACGCACTACATGTTCGTCGAAGGTCCCGTGCAGTTCGTCTCGCTCAACACGACATCGCTCTTCTGGCGCGACCTCTCATCGATCGAGCGCAGCACCGGCTTCGACGACGAAAACGCCCGCCAGCTCGAGAGCTTGTCGACGTGGTCGACGCAGAACACGTCGCCGTGGCGCATCGCCTTTGGCCACCACCCGTATTTGTCGAACGGACCCCACGGCAACGCCGGCTCCTACGACGGCGTCTTCATCGACGGCCTCGTCGGCAGCGGCACCGGCTTGCGCGACTTCTTCGACGAGCACGTCATCGGCCAATTCGACGTCTACGTCTGCGGCCACGACCACGACTTGCAAGACGTCGGCGAAGTGAACGGCACCGACCTCGTCGTCAGCGGCGCAGGATCCGGCGTCACCGACTTCAGAGGCGACAACGACGTCGAATTCGGCGCCGAGAACATCGGCTTCTTCATCTTCGAGGTCTCCGCCACGCAGATCGACCTCAAGGCCATCACCGTGCGCGACCCCGGCGACACGACGACGCCCGACCCGTGGACGATCGCGCACACGCGCACCATCACGCACTGAGCCTTGCGTTGCTCGCGCCGCAGAGCCCCCAGTACCCCCGCTGCGCGGGGGCAAACCCAAGTTCCACGACGCCCACCCCTTGAGATGGTGCCCGGGCAGGGAAGGGC
>JANNAY010000077.1:0-6479 GCA_031384945.1 Deltaproteobacteria bacterium | reverse complement strand
GCGCCTTCTTCGATATGTGAAACCACAGCTTTATGACGACGGCGCCGTCGTCGACCAGCAGCCGCTCGAAGGCCTCGATCTGCGCGAGCCGGTGCTCAAAAAGGGCCTTTGTCGTCGTCTTCTCGACGAGCCCGACGATGGGCTCGGTGTACCAGGCGCCGAAGTAGACGCCGAGGCGGCCGCGCGGCGCGAGGTCGCGCCAGAATTTCCAAAACCACGGGCGTGTTCGTTCTTCGTCGCTGCGGGGTCCCCAGGCGCGCGTGGTGATGAACCGCGGGTCGAGCCACTCAGCGAGCAGGTTGACCGTCTCGCCCTTGCCCGCCCCATCGACGCCGTTGATGAGGATGTGCACCGGCAGCTTGGCTTCGCGCACCTTGTGCTGCAGCTCGAGCAGCTTCACGCGCAGCGCGGGCTCTTTCTTCTTGAAGGCTTCTTTGTCGAGGGTGCGGCCGAGTTCTGCGGTCTCAAACATGGTGTGACGGTAACGCAGGAGCAAAGCGAGGATCGATCGCGCGCGTGGCACACGAAGAACAGCGCAGAGAAGTCCGAGCATGCAGAGCACACAGAGGAAGCGACGATCCCCCTGCTTTGATGGTGGGCGAACAGCTTTCAGGGTGCTTGGGCGCTTCGTCGAGCAGCCACGCGCGCGGCAGCATGCAGCCATCGGCAGCCCCGTCAACGCAACAACGCCGCGCCGGGCCGGCCGTACCCTTCAACCTCTGCAGCAACAAAAATGCCGCAAGAAGACATGGCCCTCTGTGTGCTCTGCGTGCTCGGACTTCTCTGCGCTGTTCTTCGTGTGCCGCGCCCGCGACCGACCCTGGCTCTGCTCTCTCGCTGCTCGCGCGAAAGACGTCAGCTGCGCGCGAAATGCGGCGTGGGCTGCAGCTTCGTCAACGCCCGCGACGACGCCCGCGGCGACATCGCCGGTCGCACCGACGTCGTAGGCGCGCAACGCACGCGCGGCGCGACGGGCTCGGGCAGCAACAAGACGACGTTGCGATCGACGAGGTCTTGCAGGATCTCGTCGACGAGCAGCGGCGACGGAGACGCATCGATGATGTCGCAGGGGACGGCGCCACCAGCGAGCGCGGCGGCGACGGCGACGGCGCGGTCGGAGGCCGAGGTCATCCACAGCGCGAGCCGCGCAGCGTCGAGGGTGACGGGCAAGGGCTGGGCGAGCCAGTTGGCGCGCACGCGGGCGCGTCGGTCGTCGACGGCCGCGCACAATTCACGCGCGAGGCGGCTCCACGGCAGCCCCAACGTCGACGGCGGCGGCAACGTGCGCGGCTCGAACGACCATGGCGCGTCGCGCACATTGAGCAACGCGAGCAGCGCCTGGCGATCGACAGGTTGGAGCGCGTCGTCGCCGTCGAGGGCGCTGGCGACGGCGGCATTGGCGATGACGCCGCCGTCGACATCAACGGTGAAGGTCGAGACGCCGTCGTCGAGCGTGAGACGACCGCGCACCCCGCTCTGGCACACGCCATCGAGCAGGCCCTGTACGCCGACGTCGGAGACGGTGCCCCAGGCGCCGCCTTCGAGGGACGACAACACGCCGAAGCGGCGGGCGACGACGCGGTCGACGACGGTGACGATGTCGGCGGCTTTGTCTTCGCAGGCGTCGGCGCCCACGCCGGCGCAGGCGATCTCTTGCAACGCGTCGACGTCGGCGCCGTAGAGCACGAACTTGATCTCGCTGGCGGCGGCGGCGCCACGCAGCGTGGTCAAGACGCCCCAGCCGTCGCCGTCGGCGAGGTCGATGTCGCAGACGATGGCGTCGACGACGCGGGCGCGGGCGAGCACGACGCCGCGTTCGGCGGTGGCGGCGCAGAGCACGCTGTAGCCGCCGTCTTCGAGGGCGTGTTTGGCGCGGGCGCGGGCGGCGTCGTCGCTGTCGATGACGAGCACGACGGCGGGCGCGTTTCGCCGCGGGTGGATCGGCAGCGGCCGCGCCACGATGGTCAGCTCGCTGGCTGCCGCGTCGACGATGTCGTCGAAGCGAAACAGCGCCGACAGCTCGTCGAGCAGCGGATCGCGCGGTTGTTCAGCCAGGGCACCCGATGTCATGACGTCCATGGGCCTCGCATCAGCAACCACCGGACCAGCCGCGATCGCCTGCGCGACGTCGTTGGGGCGCGGTCAGCGCCGGGCCGGCGCTCGGCGCGGCTGTGCGTCGGCGCCACAGCGTGGCGAGAGATCCCGCTGCCGTCTGGCGTCGTGGCCGAGGCAGCACGTCGCTGTATCGTTGCGCCATGCGCGCCTCTGCCACTGCACTCGTCGCTCACGTCGCTCTCGTCGCCACCGCCGGCTGCGCGCTCACCGATGGCCGCGGCCAATGTCGCGATTACCGGCCGCTGGTCGCGTGTTCGACCGGCACCCGCTACGAGTGCGTGCGCACGAGCGACGGCTGCGAGCAGTGCAGCTGTGTGGGCAGCGGTCGCAGCGACGGACGCGACCCCTTGCCCGGTGAGCCGACCCGCTGAGCCAACCGCCGCGCCAACCCGCTGAGAGCGTCTCTGTTTGTCGCGGCGCAGCCGACGGGCGCACAGTGCCCCCGACGCATTCGGGGAGGTCGCGATGAACGAAACCGGACCGGTCGAGCTCGGCTCAGACGCCTTCAACACGATGCCTGCGCAGAGGCTGCCGCCGCCGTCGTCCCGCAAGGGCTGGCTGGCCGCCGGCCTCGCCGTCGTCGCTGGCGCCACCGCGTCGTTCTTGCTGTGGACGAGCGGCCAAGAGCAGGCGCAGCGTGCCGTCATCGCCGAGACGGCGCAGAAGGCCAGCGCCGTTGCCGCCGCCGCCGCCGCCCACGACGCCGAGCAACTCAAAGCCACGATCGAGCGGCTCACGCGCGAGAACAGCGAGCTGTTGGCGCTGAAGCAGCAGCTCAGCGACGACGTCTCGCGCTTGCAGGCGACGCAAGACGAGCTGCAGCTCAAGATGAAGGGCGAGATCGAGGCCGGCGATGTCGTCGTCGTCAGCGAAGGCGGCCGCCTGCGCGTCGACTTGATCGACAAGATCGTCTTCGACAGCGGTGACGCCACCATCTCGGCCCGCGGCGAAGCCGTGCTGGCCAAGGTCGGCGCCGTGCTCGCCGGCGTCGATGACAAGGTCGTGCAGGTGGTCGGACACACCGACGACTCGCCGCCGACGGCGAAGATCAAAGAGAAATTTCCCAGCAACTGGGAGCTTTCGACGGCGCGGGCGACCAACGTCGTGCGCTATCTCGAAGAGCAGGCCCACGTGAAGGGCGCCCGCCTCGTCGCCAGCGGCCATGGGCAGTTCGCGCCCGTCGCCACCAACAACAATCCGAAGGGCCGCGCGCGCAACCGCCGCATCGAAATTCTTCTCGTGCCGCCGCAGGTCGCGCAGAAAGTCCCTTAGCGCGAGGCTGGTCTGTCTCGTCGTCGACGACGCAGCGACGCCCGTGGCACGGTCGAGCTCGATGCGCGTCTGCGAGACTTGCCACACGCCCTACCGGTCGAGCATCGACTTCTGCGGCCTCGACGGCTCGCGCCTCAGCGACAAGCAGGGTGACCCGCTCAAGGGCGTGGTCATCGACCGCTACCGGCTGATCGAGCGGCTCGGCGGCGGCGGTATGGCGGCGGTCTACAAGGCCCAACACGAGACGATTGATCGCGTCGTTGCCATCAAGCTGCTCTACGGTGAATTGGCGTCGAACAAAGAGTTCGCCGAGCGCTTTCGTCGAGAGGCGCAGGCGTCGAGCAAGATCAAACACAAGAACGTCGTCGAAGTCGTCGACTTTGGAACGACCGAGCACGGCGCGTCTTTTTTGATCATGGAGCTGTTGCGCGGCCACACGCTCGGCGCGGCGCTCTCAGCGGCGGGCACGTTTACGCCGGCCCGCGCTGCCCGCGTCGTGAGAGACGTCGCCGCCGGACTCGCCGCCGCCCACGACCTCGGCTTCGTCCACCGCGACTTGAAGCCGGGCAACATCATGTTGCTCAACGACGGCGACGAGACGGCGAAGATCGTCGACTTCGGTCTCGTCGGCGCCGAGCCCTTGTCATCGTCGGCGTCATCGACGTCGCACGACGAGCAGAAGAGACTGACGCAGTCGGGCGTGACGATGGGAACGCCCCACTACATGGCGCCGGAGCAGATCGCGGGCATGGGCTGCACGGGGCAGAGCGACCTCTACAGCCTCGGCGTCGTGCTGCACGAGCTGCTCACGGGTGCGGCGCCGTTTCATGGATCGCTCGGGGAGATTCTCGTGCAGCACGCGCACCAGGCGCCGCCGCCGCTGCCGCCCGCACGGGGCCTCGAGAAGATCGCCGCGAAGCTGCTCGAGAAAGAGCCGCGTCGACGTCCGCGCGACGCGCACGAGCTGCTCGCGCTCATCGACAAGACGGGGCTGGTGCCGTCGTCGTCGTCGTCGTCGTCGTCGCGTTCTTCTTCGACGGCTGACTTGCTGTCGGCGCTCGGTCCGGCGGCGATGACCGAGACGGCGCTGCGGGCGCCACCCCGCACCGCTTTCGAGCTGGCGGCGTCGGCGGCGACGGTGCCGGTGCGTCCGCAGCGCTCGTGGCGCGGCGCCGCTGTCGTCGTCGTCATCATCGCCGTGGCCGCCGTGGCCGCCGTCGTCGTCGCCAACGGCAGCAGCGCTGGCGCCAACGTCGACGCCGCGCCCGTCAAAGCCACCCAAGACAAGGTCGCCGCTGCCGCCCTCGACGCCGCCCGCGCCCTCGTCGTGCGAGACAGCGTCGTCGATGCCGGCGCCGCGGTCATCGACGACAAAGCCGCAGCCCGCGCCAAAGCCGACGTCGACGCCGCCCTCGCCGCCCGCGGCTTCGACCGCCACGACGCCGCCAACATCGCCGCCGTCGCCACCGCCGTCGCCGCCTTTGACAACGACGGCAAGAACGCCGCGGCCGTCGTCACGGCCATCGCCGGCGCCCGCGTCGACGCCGCCCTCGTGCGCAAAAAGATCGATCGCGTCGCGCAGTTGTCGACGTCGAAGCGGCAGAAGAAGCAGGTCGAGCAGCTGGTGAAAGAGCTCGGCAAACGCAGCAGCGAGGCCGAGCGCGGCCAGCTGATGTTGAAGCTGCAGCGGCTGGCGGCAGAGCTCGAGCGCGCGCCGCGCGCGCCGGGCGACGACAAGCCCAGCGAAGACAAGAAGGGCGCGCCGGGCAAAAAGCGCGCGCCGTGACGACAGCTCAGAGGCGTCCCGACGACTTGAGGTCAAGGTAGGCCTCGACGGCGAGGGCGGCGGCGCGGGCGGCGGGTGCGTCGACGACGAGGGCGCCGCTGGCCTCGAGGGCGGCGACGGCGCGCTTTCTGTGTTGCAGCAATTTTTGCGCGGCCTCGGGCACGAAGCGCCCGAGCGGATCGCCATCGCCGCCGTCGGGCCGGGCCAGCCGCAGCAGCGCCGGATCGCCGACGGCGACGACGACGACGAGGTGGCGGCCGCGCAGCCCGGCGAGGGCATGGGCGAGGGCGCGGGCGGCGGCCTCGTCGACGACGTCGGTGACGACGCAGACGAGGGCGCGGCGCTTGAGGCGCACCGACAAGAACGTCGGCAGCTGCTGCCACGCCGGCTCGAGCGGCAGGGCGCTGATGTCGGCGATGGCGTCGGCGACGCGCTTCAGCGACGACTTGCCCTCGCGCGGCGGCTCCCACGCGACGAGGTCGTCTTGCACGGCGCCGATGCCGGCGCGGTCGCCTTTCAAGAGCGCTGCCGCGCACAGCACGAGCGCGGTGTGCACGGCGACGTCGAAGCGGCGCTCGTGCTGCGCGTGCGCTTGTTTGCCGTGCGGATCGAGCGCGCTGCCGTCGTCGTGGCGCCCCATCAGTTGGCGGCCGCCGTCGACGATGACGACGACGTCTTGTCGCGTCTCGGGCACCATCTCTTTGACGACGAGCGCTGCGCCGGTGCCGTCTTTGCGGGCGCTGGCCTTCCAATCCACCAACCTGACGTCGTCGCCGCGGCGGTACTCGCGCAGCGAGTCGAGCTCGCGCCCGCGCTCGATCGCGCGCTTCTTGCGGCCGCCGCTGCTGTCTTGCCCGCGCACGATGCGCTGGGCCTTTTGCAAGAGCGCGCCGAGGTCGGCGCTGACAGCGAATTCGCCGTCGACGACGCGGCGCTCGCGCCGTCGCACCAGCCCCAGCGGACCCCGCGTGCGCACCGCGAGGCGCGCGGCTTTGTGGTGCCCGCGGCGCAGAAACGTCGTCGGCGCGGTCAACGTCGCCGTCTCGCCCGGCGCCAGCGTCGTCGACAACGTCAACCACGGCGTCGTCGCCAGCGGCAGCGTCTCGGTGATCTCGACGTCAACCTTGCGGTCGCTCTCGACGACGACGCCGACGCGCGTCTCTTTGCGCTCGATCAACGTCTCGGGCACGACGCGGCGAACGCGCAGCTTCTTCGGCGATCCAGCGAAGGTGAAGTCGGCGACGACGGCGATGAAGACGGCGGCGACGCAGAAGGGGGCGGCGGCGCCGACGGCAGAGACAGCGAC
>JANNAY010000073.1:0-3472 GCA_031384945.1 Deltaproteobacteria bacterium | reverse complement strand
GACGGTGCTCAGCTGCACCCCCGCCGCGCGCTGAACCCACGGCACTGGTTTCATCTCGCCACCGTCGACGGTTCTCATGCGCAGCTCTTGCCCGGGCTCGACGGTGAGCCGCCAATCACCGGTCCATCCCGCCAACGGCTTGCAGGCAGACGCGACGCACAACTCGATGCCGCTCATGACCACGTCTGTTTCGAGGCGAAGGCGTCGTGCGCCCCCGCCGATGAAGGTGAAACGCTCGCCGTCCCAAGTGAGGGCGCGCGACTGCTGGAACACGCGCGGCACAAGCGCATGATCGAGCAGGCCGACCAAGACGATGGTGCGTTCATCGGCAACAATGTCGACGTCAAGGTCACGTTGGTGGGGCAAGCCTTCCATGACCGCGTCGGCGCCTTTGAGGCTGACCCGATGGCGTCCCGCAAGCCACTCCGTTGCAACACCGGTCTTGAAGCCGGCGTCGATGCCGTCGACGACGACGTCGAGGGCCGGCAGTCGAACGTCCAGCTCGCCGTCATCGAGAGATGCGTCGTCGATCTTGCGATGCAGAACCTCTTGATCGCCCCAGCTCACGCTCACGTCGTGGACGCCGCTCAGCGCCAGGCGCACTGGCACCGGGCCACGCGAGGTGCCATCGATGACGACGTCAGATTCGAGCACGACCAGCAGGCTGCCGATCTGGGGCTTCGCCGGCGACGTCTGCCCCGCTGCCGGCGTCGGCGTCGGCAGATCGGCGGTGCAGCCGGCGGCTGCGACGACGAAGAAAACGATGCCCCTCATTCCCACTCCCCGTGTTGCGCGCAGGATGCCCAAGCATCGCTGGCGTCGCAACAAACGCTCTTGCGCGACGGTGCGCCTTCCTGCACCCACGCGCCATGAGCGGTCGTTGGAAAGTGGAAGAGCTCAACGTCGGCGGCGTCCACGAGGCGACGTTCTACCCAAACCCCGTGGCCGATTCGGGCTTTCGGTTTCGCGCGACGCACCTTGACGGCAAGCGCGCCCCCAAGGTCGTGCTCTGCAACGACGACAGGCTGCCGGCCGGTACGCCGTGTCAGGTGCGCATCACCGCCATCACGCGGCCCGACCGCACCGACCGCGGCGTCGTCGAGGTCGAGCTCGTCAAGGCCCTGCCCTTCCGGCTCGAGGGCGTGTGGCTCGACCCGATCGTGAGCAAGAAGCTGCAGATTCTTCTCGAGAGCGGGCTCAACGTGCTGCTTGATGGACCGCAAGGCTGCGGCAAGACCGTCATCGCCAAAGCGATCGCCAACGCGATGGGCATGGAGTTCGTGTTCTTCAACTGCTCCGCCGTCGTCGAAGCGACCGACTTCTTGGCCACCGTGCAGGTGCGCGCGTCGTCGACGGGGGCGCCGGTCACCGACTTCGTGCGCACCGAGCTGCTCATCGCGCTCGAGAGGGCGGCGACGGTGCCGCACACGCGCTTCTTGATCTTTCTCGACGAGCTCAACCGCTGCCAAGAGACCGCGCGCAACGTGCTGATGCCGGCGCTCGACGCCAGCCGGCGCGTCTACAACCCCATCACCAACGCGTTTCTGCCCATCCCCGAGAACGTGCAGTTCATCGCCGCCGTCAACCGCGGCAGCGAATTCTCGGGCACCTTCGGCATCGACGCCGCGCAGCTCGATCGGTTTGCGCCGATTCACATGACGTATCCGCCCGTCGACGAAGAGGTGAAATTGCTCTGCAACCGCCACCCCGAGGTGGCCAGAAAGCTCGTCGAGAGCGTGGTCGGCATCGCCGACAGAGTGCGCAAGAGCCCCGAGCTGTCGTCGGGGTTGTCGGTGCGCGCCACCGACGAGGTCTGCATCGTCCTCAAGCACCCGCTGATGGAGGGCAGCGAGCGCGCGCTGCTCGGCGAAGTGCTCAAGAGCAGCTTCTGCGGGCGCTTCCCCGGCCGCCCCGACGACGCAGGCTCAGACGCTGGCATCGTCTGGGCGCTTGTTGAGTCGGCGCTGGCCGAAGGCTGAGGTTGCCCACACGCCCCGACACCGCCACCGACCGCCGCCGACACACACACTGCTGAACTTGCCGAGTCGGTGACGCGCGATCCACGCTTGTGACATGCGTCGCGCTTTTTCTCTCGTCGAGGTCACGGTCACGCTCGTCATCGTGGGCGCCATGGCTGCTGTGGCATTGCCCAACATCTCTGGCGCGATCGCGCGCGAGCGGGCCGGCGCCGATGCCATCCGCGTCGCCGACGCCATTCAGGCGGCGCGCGAAACAGCCCGCGAGACGGTGTGCCCGGCGCTGGTGACCGTCTCGGGCAACGGCCTCGAAGTGCGCAGCCACAGCGTCCTTCGCGGCGGCACATCGCCGATCAACCTCGGCGCCGCGTCAGCGTGCAACACCGAGCGCGTCGAGAACTTTGCCACGCGCACCACGGGCATCACCTTCAAGACCTTCGACTTCACGCACTGCACGAACACGGTCATGCGCATCAACGAAGACGGCACGGTCTTCGACGCCACCGACCGCGTGAAGCTGCCGATCGCGCTCAGCGATGGCCGTCAATGGACGATCGAGATTTGGCCCGGCAGCGGCGCCGTGCGGTTGAACCGCGGGTGAAGCGCGGCTTCACCCTGCTCGAGGTGCTGGCCGCCAGCGTGCTCTTCTTCGTCGCCGTCGCCGGCGTCTTCTCCGCCTTCAACGTCGCCGCGCAGATGACGCGCCACTTCGAGCTTGAGACGATCGCGCTGCACGTCGCCGACGGCTTCACCGAAGAGCTGGTGCTGCGACCCCGCGACTCCACCGACCTCAGCGATGGATCGCACCCGGCGACCCCGTTGCGCTTCGGCTTCGACGGCGAGCCCGCCGCCAGCGGTCCCTTCCGCCTCACGTGGACGGTCGACGAAGACGCCCCCGTCGCCGGCCTGCGCAGCATTGCCGTCGTCGTCGATTGGCAAGAGGGCACGGTCACGCGCAAGGTGCAGATGGCGACGGTGCGCGAATGACGCCAACAAAGCAGCACCAGGCCTTTACGCTGATGGAGCTGATGGTCGCCATCGCCCTCGCCGGCATCATCTCGGCGGCGACGACGTCAGCGTTCATGGGCCTGTACCGCGCGCAGAAGCGGCTCGAGCAGCAGGCCGAGGCCGATCAAGAGGCGAAGTTTCTGCTCGACGTGCTGCTGTCGCGCGCGCAGCAAGCCGGCGGCGAACAGGTACGCCCATGGGATGCCCTCGTCGTCGAGAACAGCTGCAGCGGCACGACCATCGGCGGCGTGACGCTGCCGGGCTGCGGCGGCACCGACCGCGTTCACCTGCTGCGGCTCGACACGACGGTGGCGCAGGCGCAGCTCTTGACCGGACCGCCCCACGGCGTCGCCGGCAGCAACTTCCGCGGCACAGGCACGGGCAGCACCTGCAGCCTCAGCGCGATGAGCGACCGCTTCGGCGTCTTGGTCGCGAAGACCGGCGAGATGCGCCCGGCGCAGTGCACGAGCCTCACGGTCTCGAGCGGC
>JANNAY010000015.1:0-3205 GCA_031384945.1 Deltaproteobacteria bacterium | reverse complement strand
GCAACCTCCCGTTTGTCGGCCTGGTGAAGAGCTGATGGGCAAGAACGCCGACAAGAAGGCGAAGCGCAAGCTGCTCGAAGAGACGTCGGTGTTTCTGCCGCCAAAGGCGTATTCGTCGTCCGATTCGGGCGGGCCGACGTCGAGCTTGCCGACGTTGAACCTGGCGCCGGTGCCGGCGTGGTGGGCGCAGCGGTTGTTGCCGCCCCCCGTCGAAGTCCCCGACGACGACGACGGCACCCTCGCCCACGCGCTCTTTCAGGTCACGGCGCTGCTGGGCACGGCGATGTCGCGTCCTGACATCGCGCTGCCCATTCACATGCAGAAGATCGCGGCCGCCGTGGCCCGCATCATCAGCGCCGACACCGTGTCGCTGCTGCGGCTCGAGCCCGGCGACGGCGATCTCGTGCCCGCGCGGTTGGTGATGACCGCCAGCCACGGCCTCAACGTCGTCGACGTCGGCGTCGTCAGCTTCGACATCGGCGACGGCATCGCCGGCCGCGTCGCCCTCACCGGCGAGAATGTCAGCGTCGAAGACGCGCCCCGCGATCCGCGCTTCTCGAAGCTCTACGGCCAGCGCACCGAGATCGGCTCGCTGCTCGCCGTGCCGCTGCTCGTGCAGATCGGCGCTGGTCGAAAGATCCTCGGCGTGATGACGGCGTCGCGCCGTGAGATCCGGGCGTTCTCGGCCGTCGACGAGTCGCGCCTCGCCCTCGCCGCCGCAGCGATCGCGCAAGACCTCGAGCAGTCGCGCCTCTACCGCGAGGCCGTCGCCTGTCCGCTGACCGGTCTGGTGTCGCGCGTCGCCTTGCTGCACGCGCTGCCCCGCGAGGTCGAGATCGCCCGGCGCTACCAGTCGCAGCTGTCGATGGTCGTGCTCGACGTCGACGGGCTGTCGATCTTGAACAACACCCATGGCCGCACCGCCGGTGACAAGTTTCTGCAAGAGAGCGCGGCCCGGCTCGCCAAGACCGTTCGGGCCGCCGATCTCGTCGCCCGCCTCGGCGGCGACGAGCTCTGCGTGATCTTGCCGATGACGCCCGCGAACCAGGCGCGGGCGACCGCCAAGCGCCTCGTGCGCGTCTTGACCACCCCGCCCATCGAGCCCGGCTGCACGTGGAGCGTGGCCGTCGCGACCTTGCAGTCCCAGCTCGACGAAGACGCCGTCGGCCTGCTCGCCCGCGCCGACCGCGCCCTCGTTGAAGCCAAAGCCGGCGGCGGCAACGCCATCGTCTCCGCTTCCACCACCGCGGCGCCGAAGTTCTGATCAGTCTGTTGATCTCGTTCTCACCGTCCGCTACGCCGGGCGGGTCACTCTTTCCCCAGTCGTGAGACTGCGACCCGCGTCGTTTTTTTATGGAGCGCGAACCAGGCCAAAAGCAACCGTGATCTCATAAATCTCGAGAGCACCGCCGGCACCGGCTAAATATACGTCACCTCGAAGAACCGCAAGACGGCCAAAGAGAAGCTCGTCAAGAAGAAGTACGACCCCGTCGTTCGCAAGCACGTCGACTTCAAAGAGACCAAGATGAAGTGACTGTTGCGCTGGCCGATGGCCGGTGACGACGTCGAAGCGGACCCCTCCGTGGGTCCGCTTTTCATTTGTACGCGCAGCCTGCGCGTCGCGGCCGGAGCGCCATGCTGCTCGCGAACGAAAAGGGCCCGCGCGAACGCGGGCCCTTCGAGGAAACGAAGACGCAGAAGGCTCAGCGCGCGCGCATCTCGGCGCGGTCGCCGGGGACGACTTCGCGGTTGGCCTGGATCATCAGGCCCGTGGAGACGGTCTTCGACGTCTCGACGATGAGGATCTCGCCGATGTCTTCGTCGGCGAGGCCCGAGTACTGCTTCGTGTACGGGTCGCCAGCGCGGACGACGATGAACGAGTTGCCGATCTGCACGCCGTCGTTGGAGCCCTTGTCGAGGATGACCGTGTAGTTGTCGCCGACATAGGAGAGGACGGTGCGGCCGGCGTCGACGACGTAGCCCTTGACGGCTTTGGTGTTGGCGACGGCGCGCACGGGCTCGGTCTCGACGGGCAGCTCGCCGACGTAGTCGCCGCGCTCGATGGGATCCCAGCTCTCCATGATCGTGCCGAGGGCCTGCTCGCGCGAGAGCAGGTCGACGCGGACCTCGCCGACCATCTCGACGATCTTGCCGAGGTTGGCGCCCGTGACGGGGTGGCGCAGCTCGCGGGACGGACGGAAAATTTGCAGCACCTGGCCGGGCTGTCCGGTCTTCTTGAGCTTCACGTAAGCGCGGTCGGTGATCGAGAGCAGCTGCTTCTCTTCGGGCGAGTTGAGCACCTGGCCGGCGTCTTCGAGCTTGTCGTTGGGAACGAAGAATTCACGGCGCCGGCGGTCGTTGCCGACGTTGATGCGGTTGCCGATGTCGCCTTCGAAGCCGCCGCCCTCGCCGACGTCGTCGAAGTCGGGTTCGTCTTCTTCTTTGGGGTTGTCGATGACGATGGGTCCATCGCCCGGATAGAAGCGAATGGTCGACCCTGGATAGATCCAGTTCGGGTTGTCGAGGCTCTGGTTGTACGACCAGATTTTCGGCCAGTACCAGGGGTTGTTGAGAAAGCGCTGCGACAGGTTCCACAGCGTGTCGCCGGGCTGCACGGTGTAGCTCTCAGGCGCCGCCGTCGTGCCGCCGCCGTCGTCGTTGCCGCCTTTTCTGTCGTCGCCGCCGTAGCCGGCTTCGTCTTTGTCGTCTTTGTCGGAGGCGCCGCCGTCGTCGGCGCCGCTGGCGCGCTCTTCTCCGGCGTCGCTCGAGGCCTCGAGCTTGTCGGCCGCGCCGCGGGCGGTGTTGGAATCCTGCGCCAGGCCGGGCAGGGCGCCGACGGTGAGGCCAGCAGTAACTGCAGTGACGAGGACAGCGACGGGGGCGCGCATGGCGGACTCCGGGAAGGGATCCCCTCGACGATAAGGAGCGTTGAGGGGGTCTCCAAATTTTCTGCCGGCGTTGTCGCGTTCTTCGTCAGCGCCGACGTTGGAAGCGCCTGATTTTGCGCAGGATTCGCCTCAGCCGGTGCCCAAGACCCGCATGACCAGGATCGACGGCGGCAGCGGCGTACCGGCGAGGGTGGGGTGATCGGGGCCGGGGCCCAGCCGCGTGAGCACCTGCAGGCGGCGGCGCAGCTGGGTGGCGCTCTCTTGCAGCGCCGCGGCGAAGCGCTCGTCGTCGAGCGAGGCGGAGTTGGAGCGGGCGC
>JANNAY010001655.1:0-4377 GCA_031384945.1 Deltaproteobacteria bacterium | reverse complement strand
CGCCGCGACGACGGCGCCTTCTTCGCCAACCAGGACGCCGACGTCGGCACCCGCGGCGAGCACGACAAGGTGCTCGGCAAAGAGTGGTACGGGCTGTCGCGCGCCGAGCGTTCGAAGCGCGGCGAGCCCTTCATCGATCGCCACGTCTATGCGTCGCACAACGGCCGCATCATCGCCGGCCTCGCCCGCCTCGCCGCCGTCACGGGCGACGAAGACGTCGAAGCCGCCGCCGTCAAAGCCGTCGACGTCGTCATCACGCAGCACAAGGTCGGGCGCGGCTATGCGCATGACGAGGGCCGACCCGCAGACCTCACCCTCGCTTCGCTCGACCTCTCCAGGCCAATTCGCGGAACGCGGACCGTGGGCGCTCGCAAAGCCTCGCTGTGGAGAGGTGAAGACAGGCCGGCTGCTGCGCGCTCGGAAGGCGACGTTGTGCTGCACCTGGCCGATCAGGTGGCTGTGGGGCGGGCGCTGTTGTTGCTGTCGGAGGTGACGGGGCAGGAGCGGTTTCGCGTGGCTGCCCACGACGTCGCTGGCTTCGTCGTCGACGCGTTCGAAGACAAAGAAAAAGGCGGCTTCTTTGCGTCGACGGCGTCGGGCGACGATGTCGGCGTCTTTGCCGAGCGGCGCAAGCCCATGAAGGTCAACGCCGAGGCCGCGCGGCTGTTGCTGCAGGTCGGGCGACTCGACGACGACAAAGTGCTCGTTGACGCCGCCGAACGCGCCCTCGCTGCCTTCGCCGTCGAGGGCGTCGTGCGCGAGGAGTACCGCATGGTGGGAGAGCTGCTGCTCGCGCTCGAAGAAGACCTGCGCGAGCCACTGCACATCGCTGTCGTGGGCGACATCGCCGACGCGAAGACGCAGGCGTTGTTGGCGGCGTCGTTGCAGGTGTGGATGCCCCACCGCCTCGTCGACGTGCAGCTGCCGGGCAAGAAGTATCCGGACCTCGGTGCGCCCGCCCTCTACGTGTGCGGGGCGACGTTCTGCTCGCCGCCCATCAGCGATCCGGCGCAGGTGGCGAAGAAGGCGGCGCGGTACCTGACGCCGAAGAAATAACCGTCAGGGCAAGAGCGAGCGCAGCGCGAACGACAGCCGGCGACGGGGCGGCGGCAGGGCGTCGCGCACGGTGGTCGGCAGCGTGCGGTGCAAGAAGGCGCGGGCGTCGGCGTCGACGACGACGTCGGCGTTGCCCTCGCCGATGACGACGCGGGACTTCTTTTGCAGCTCGCCGAGGGAGACGCGAAACGCGCCGCGCTCGTCGTCGAAGAGGGGGACGTCGACAAAGGCCTCGGGCAACGACGGCGCGCGCAGCAACAACGCGCGCAGCTTCTGTCGACGACGGCGCGACAGCTTCGGGATCTCTTCGCCGAGGCGGCGCTGCAGGGCCTGGGCGGCGCGCTCGACGGCGACGCGGGCGCGGGCGACGGCGGTGGCGGCGGAGGCGACGTCGTCGTCGTCCCAGATGGCGACGACGGGCAGGCCGCGTGCGCGCTGGGCGTCTTGCGCGACCCAGAGTCCGCGCGAGAGCACCGTGGTCTTTGACGTCGCGTCGTCGAGAGAAAAGGCGACGAAGCCGCGGCCGCCGTCGGCGGAAAAGGCGCGGGCGAAGAAGGCGCTGTCGGGCAGCTGCACGCTGCTCTTCCATGCTTTGCCGTCGACGCGCAGGACGGCGCGGGGACCGGGCAGCCACGCGGCGAGCTCTTTGCGCTCTTCTTTGCGCAGCGATCGCGGCCGCAAAAGCGTCAGCGTCGTGGACGTCGCCGAAGCTGGGGCCGGCCCGTGCTCAACGACCGCGCCGGCTCTGACGACGACGCGGCGGCCCGGCGTGACGAGCGTGGCCGCGGCCGACGTCGCCAGCGCCACCAACAGGTCGGTGCCGTGGCGGGCCTCGAGCGCGTGCAGCAAAGGCATCGTCGGATCGCGCAAGACGGCGACGATGGCGTCGACCTCGGCGGCGCGGTCTTTGCCGTCGTCGTCGACGCACAGCTGATCGCCGCGGGTGTCGACGTCGATGCGGCCGGCGTGGGCGCGCAGGGCGCTGCGCACGACGAGCACCGACGCGAAGGTCTTGCTGCGCAGGTGCCGCGTCGTCAGCGCCCACAAGGCGCGGCGGTCGTCGACGGAGACGCTGAGGGCGCCCATGCCGACGGCGCCATCGACGCTCTGGGCGCCCGCGCTGTGGGGAAGAGCAACACCCATCAGGGCAACCCGCGCAAACAGGTGGCGTCGCGCACGCGGGCTTCGAGGGTGGCGTCGTCGGCGGCGAGCAAGAGCCGCGAGACGACGACGAGGTGGGTGGCGCCGGTGCGCGTGCGCAGGTGCAATTCGATGACGTCGTCGACGTCGCCGGCGCGGACGTGGACGCCAGCGAAGACGCGGTCGATGGCGTCTTGCAGCGGGCGCAGTCGCCCCTGCGCGTTCGCGGTGTCGTCGAAGACGACCTCGTCGGCGTCGATCAGCCGCGGCAGCCACGGGCGCAGCGCGCGCACGCGCTCGTCGTCGACGTCGAGCACGCGGACGCGCGGGTGCAGCCAGGGCGGGCGGCGGGCGGCGCGCGTCAAGCGGCCGCCAGCGAACAGGCGCGAAGCGTCGTCGAGCGAGAGCAACTTGCCGTCGAGCGTGGGCAAGAACGGACGCTTGCGCAGCCCGAGCCTGTCGGCGGCGCCGCTCTGCAGTCCGGCGAGAAACAACGGCAAGACATGGGGCCGCGGACGCACACGACGACGGCGCTGGAGCAGCAGCACCACCACGAAGCCCGCCGACAGCACCGCGATCGCCAGGGCGATGCCGGCGATGAACAGGCGGTTCGGCAGGTCGCGCTTCGTCGTCGTCGTCGTCGCCGCTGGCGTCGTCGATGCCGTCGGCACCGGCTTCGGCCGCGCGTCTGCCGGACTCGCGTCGAGGGTCATCCAGGCCCCGCTCTGGTCGTCTTTGACCTCGGCCCAGGCGTGCAGGTCGTAGGCGACGTTGTCGTCGACGACGATGAGGCCGACGGCGAGGCGGGCCTCGTAGCCGGCGGCGAGCAGCGCGCGGACGAGCACGGTGTTGATCACGTCACAGTCGCCGCGGCCGAGGGCGAGGGCCTTGTCGATGAACGGACGCCGATCGCGGTCGAAGGCGGCGGCGGATTCGGCGTCGGCGGCGTAGCGCACGCGCTGTTGCACGGCGGCGACCAGCAGCTCTTTGCGCAGGCCGGCGTCGGCGGCGAGGGCCGGCGCGGTCAGCTCTGACAAAGACGTCGACGACGCGGGCGTCGGCAGCGGCACCGTCGAAGGCGCCGTCGCTGTCGCCGTCAGCTCGACCGTGAGCACGCCAGGGCCGCTGGCGACGAACACCGGCAGGCCGTCGTCGTTGACGAGCACCACGGGCGAGCGCCGTCCGTCGTCGTTGACGGCGATGGGCCAGAAGCCAGCGCCCGCGGCCGAGGGCGGCGACGACGGCAGGATGAGCGGGCCCGCGGCGGCGACGCGCAGGGCGAGGCGCGCGTGCGTGGGCGCCGACGGCGGCGGCGTCGACGACCGCGTGCGCAGCGGACGCGTGGTGAGCCCTTTGCGATCGTCGGGCAGGGGCAGCACGAACAAGCGCAGCTGGCCGGTGCCGACACCGTCGACGTCGACGTCCCAGCCGCCGTTCTGGGCGCCGCGCACGTCGATGCGCGGGGCGTCGAAGCCCTGCAGCGCGTGATCGAGCGGACGCGCCGCCGGCGGCGCCGCCGGCGACGCAAACAGCGCCGACGACGGCTTCGACGACGACGACGCAAACAGCGCCAGCGGCGACTTCACGGGAATTCGATCGCGCAGATCGGGGCGCAAGAACCACAAGACGCCGAAGCCGCAGACGGCGCCGAGGACGACGGTGACGAGGGCGACGGCCGTGATGCGCAGCGCCGTCGAGCGCACGAGCCGCAGCAGCCACTGCAAGGCGGCGTCGCGCAGCGGCAACGGCGCCGCCTCATCGAGGGCCTCGCGCTCGAGCTTCTTGGCGGCGGCGTCGCAAGCGTCGACGACGGCGCGCAGGCGGTCGTCTTCGACGACGGTCTTGCGATCGACGAGCACCGAGAGGCTGTCGACGTCGATCTGGGCCGAGAGGCCGAGGCCGCGCGGCGTGGTGGTCTTCTTCGACGGCACCAGCGCCAACAGCGAGCTCGCCTCGACGACGCGCAGGCCGTGGTGCAGCAGCTCGATGCGCGGGCTCGGCGAGAGTCCGACGATGCCGCGAAAGCCGTTGCCTTCGATGGTGCGCGAACAGAGCACGTCGTCACCGAGCTTGAGGTTGCGGTTCAGCACCTCGTGGCCGAGCTCGAGCCGCGGCGGCGGTCCACGTTTGCCGGTGACGTGGGCGGCGTGCCCGAGGATGGCCGCTTTGAGCGCGAAGGGC
>JANNAY010001652.1:0-1816 GCA_031384945.1 Deltaproteobacteria bacterium | reverse complement strand
GGACTCGAGCAGCTGCAGGTAGCGCGTGAAGTCTGACTTGCGAGTGGCCTCGAGGCGCGTCACCAGCCGCGCCTCGACGCGGGCGCGCGCCTCAGGCGTGATCAGCAGGCCGGCGGCGCGCTCGAACCACAGTGAGAGACGTTGGAACTCGGCCTCGCCGAGCAGGGGGCGTGACGGACGTCCGGGCCGTCGTCCAGCAAATGAGTCGGGTTGCGCCAGCACGGTGCGCAGGCCCTCGCGCCGGCGCAGCGTCGCCGCCTCGGCGAGCTCGCGCAGCACGTCAGCGCCGTCGGGGGCTTCGTCTGCGAGCTTCAGCAGACGGGGCGCGACGTCGTCGGATTTGCCGATGAGCTCGACCAGGCGGTGCAGCGCCGGCAACAAGCGAGAGCGGTCGTCGCGTGCGGCGGCGACGGCGACGGCGGAGAGGTCGCCGACGTGGCCGAGGGCGACGAGGCCGGCGGAGGCGACAGTCCAATCGCCGCTCTTGACGTGCTCAGCGAGCTGGGCGCGCGCCACCGCCTCGTAGAGCTGCGCCGGCGCGGGCGTGCCGTGCTCGAGGGCGTCGGCGAGTCCGAGCATGGCAGCGCGCCGGCGCGTCAACGACGGCGCCGTCAGCGACGGCAGGATCGACGCCGCGTCGCCGCCGCGCCCGAGCAGGCGGATGGCGGCGCCAGCGGTTAGCGGGTCTTGCAGCCAGCGCTTCAACGACGCCGACGGCGGCGACGCACCGAGCTGCTCGAGCCCGAGCAACGCAGCGAGGGCGACGCTGGCAGGCACCCTCGCGTCATCGAGCTGCCGCTGCAGGGCTGCGATCGCGGCGTTGCCGCCGATGCGGGCCATGCCGTCGAGAGCGGCGGATCTGACGGCCGGTGAGTCGTCGCCGGCGCCTTCTTCGAGGGCTGTGAGCGCGTTTTGCGTGCGCACCATGCCGAGCGCGTCGACGGCGAGGCGGCGCACGCCAGGGTTCGGATCGCGCAGCAGCGAACGCAGCAGCACCACGCCGACGTCGCCGAGGGCGGCGAAGACGTCGGCGGCGGCGAGACGGGCAGAGATGTCGCCGCCGTCGCGCAGCGCCTGCTCGAGGGCCTGCGACGTGCTGGCCGCCAACGACGCCGGCGGCCGCAGCTCGAGCTCTTTGACGAGCCGGCGACGACGCGGTCCATCACGCTCAACGAGCGCGCGCAGGACGGCGACGTCGAAGGCGTCGGCCACGCTTCAGGTCCGTCGGGGGGCGGCGGGGGCCCGCGCAGCGTGGGATTCGCGCTCGAGCAAGCGCGCCGAGAAGAGCTTCAGCTCGTCGTCGAAGTCGCCTGCGTGGGCGCCAGCGCGCGAGTGCAGGTCGCGGGCGGCGCCCACGGCGTCGGCGATGCCGTCGAAGGGAGCGCCGGTCTTGATGCCGGCCGCCAGTTCGTCGCCGTGGTAGAGGGCGACGTCGCTGAGCAGGCGACGGGCCAGAGCGCGCGAGCCTTCGCGGTCGTGGGCGTCGGCGGCGTCGGCGCGCAGTCCGGCGGCGCGGGCGCGGTCGACGGGGGCCTGCACGCGCTCGGGCGAGACCCCTTCGTTCTTCACGAGCCCGTTGACGACCTCGACGAGGCGGTCGGGCACGTGGTGCAGCTCGAGATAAGCGTCGGCGCCGTAGAGGCGGTTGGGGCGGCGCTTGTAGCGCGTGCGCTCGTAGACCGACGCCAGCAAGATGACGGGCAGCGCCTGCGTCAGCGGCTGCGCGCGCAGCCCCTCGATGATCTCAAAGGCGAGCACGTCGGGGATGCCGACGTCGAGCACGACGGCGACGGCGCGGGCGGGCATGCTCGGATCG
>JANNAY010001648.1:0-7165 GCA_031384945.1 Deltaproteobacteria bacterium | reverse complement strand
GCATGCGCGCGCCGTAGCTCTCCCAATACAACCGCGGCACGGGGTCACAGTGCTCGCGAAACGTGTCGACGAGCTCGATGACGCGGCCGTGGTCGCGCTCTTTGTTGAGCAGATCGACGAGGTCGAGGGTGGTCTGCCCCGCGCACGGCGTCTTCGCCTGCAGCGCCTCGAGCCGCTCGATCTCGAAGCGGTGCTCGACGCTGTACTCGATGCTCGCCGGCCGCGTGGCGACGAAGGCGATGGCGCCAACGACGACGAGGGCGGCGCCGCCGACGCTGGCGAGGGTGACGTTGCGGGCGCGTTTGCGGCCGGCGTCAGCGCAGCCGTTGCAGACGACGCGGGCGATGTCGTAGCCGGCGCCGACGCTGACGCAGCCTTCGCAGATGTTGCGGCGGCACTGGGTGCACACCTGCGTGCCGCCGGTGTCGCTGTGCCGGTAGCAGGTGCGGGCCACGCCAAAGGTCGCCGGTGAGTGCGGGGTCGTCGTCGTCATGGTCACAAGCTTCTCCGACCGCGCGGGCGCCGCCAACCCCCTGGCGTCACGCGCGCGTGGCCCGGCGCACGAGGGCTGCGACCGCGAGGCCTGCGCCGGCGGTGGCGGCGCCAGCAACGACGTCGGCGAGGGTGTGCTGCTGTGTGGTCAGCACCGACGGCAAGAGCGCGAGCAAGAGCGCGACGACGACGACGCCTGCGGATCGGTGGCAGCGGGCGAAGCCGACGACGGCGACGACGGGGACGGTGACGTGTCCTGACGGCAGCGCGTTGTTCTCGTGATCAAAGGCGGTGAACCAGCGCCAGAGGTCGCCGAAGACGACGTCACCGGGGTCGGGGGGGCGCGGCAGGTGGGTGGGCCAGAGCATCCAGATGGCGAAGTTGACGACGATGGCGGCCAGAAACGCCCGCATCGTGTCGACGAAGATCACACGGTCGTGGATGAGCGGCACCAGCACGAACACCAGCGAGATGAGCACCAAATAGGGCGCGATCGACCACGGCCAAAACGGCACCATGTCGTCGACGAAGCAGCGCGGTGACAGCGCAGGCTCTGACAGCGGCGCGCGGTTGATCGCGCCGTAGAAGACGACGTCGCAGGCGCCGGCGACGACGACCCAGCAGACGCGCTGCCAGAGCGGCAGAGAATCAGGTCGGTCCATTGGGGACGTGGCCAGCGGCTTCGACGACGACGTCACCGCCGTTGCCGAAGCGCACGTTGTAGAGCGGCAGCCCGCCGGCGAGGCGCGAGAGCGTGGCCATGAGCTGCTGTTGTCCGAGGCTCTTCACCTCGACGATGAGCTGCGCCTTCTGCGCCGGCGTGAGCCGCACCACGTCGGTCTGCTGGGCGAGAAATTCGACGAGCTCGTTGCGCAGAAAGCTCGCGACCTGCGGGTGGTTGACGAAGAGCTGCTGCCCCCCTGTCGACGGCGACACCAGCGGCAGCTGCGTGAACGACGAGACGCCGTTTTCGACGAAGACGTTGACGACGGCGCCTTCGCGGTGGTCGCCGCCGAGGGCGACGTATTCGGCTTCGACTGCACCGCTCCATCTTTGTGTGAAGAACCGGCGCAGGAACATCTCGACGAGTGGGGGACGCGTGCCGTAGGCGCCGGCGTCTTGCAGCGACGCGCGCACGTGGCCGCAGCCGATGAAGTTGGGGTTCTCGAGCAGGATCTCGAGCATCCACGCGCGCACTTCGCGCGGCGGGTTCGTGATCAAGCGCAGCCACTCGTGGGTGTGGTGCACGTCGGCGAGCACGCCGTCGAAGCGGCGGTCGGCGCGCAGCCGTTTGACGAGGTTGTTGCCGGCGATGCCGTCGGTGTGCAGGTAGAAGCGGCCGAACAATTCGAGGCGCCGGTGCAGCAGCACGTCGACAGCGTTCTCGTCGAGCACGACGCCGGTGACGCGCTCGAGGGCGGCGAGAGCCAGCAAGAATTCGCCGGCGTCGCCGCCGGGGGTGCCGACGACGCCGCTGTCGTCGCGGCCGTCGACGCACGACAGGCGCCCTTGCAGCAAGAGCGCGGCGAACTTCATGTGGCGCACCGCGAACGGATCGCCGAGGTGCGCTTTGACATCGTCGACGGTGAGGTGGCGCGCCTCTTCTTCCGTCCACGGCGGGATGGCCCGCAGCTCGCCCCTGCGCTGCAAGATGCGTGGGTCGCGTGACGTCGAGAAGCCTTGCTGCTTCCACGCGAGCACGCCGCCTTCGAGGGCGGCGACCACGCGCAAGCCTTTGCGCGCGAGCAGCTGCGCGGTCTTCTTCGAGCGCTCGTCGGTGCGGGCGACGACGACGACAGCGTCGTCGCGGTCGAGGCGCTCGGCGAGGCGCTCGATGTCGTCGAGGGGGATCCAGTCGGAGCCGGGCAGGTGGCCGAGCGGCCCCGTCAATTCAGCGGCCTCGCGGACGTCGACGATGCGGGTGCGTCGGCCTTGTCCGGCGACGAATTCGGGGGAGACGACGGGGGCGCCGGACGGCGAGCGGGTGAGCGCCGACACCCAGTTGATGCGGTGCAGGCGCAGCGCCGCGGGCAGCACACCGACCTCGGGGATCAGCGGATCGGGGCCGGCCAACGCGTTCTCGTGCTCTTCGTTCTTCCGACTCATCCGTCCTCGCCGAGCGTGCAGAGCGTGCTAGTTCTGTCGGCGTCTACCGCGGAGATCGCAATGACCAACACCGTCAACACCGGCCGCTCTTCATCTCTCTCAGGTGCGTCTGCCGCGGCCGTCACCGGTCCGGCGGCGACGCTCTCGCCCTCGCTGCAGCCGCTCGCGTCGGTCTACGACCAGCGCCACACGCGGTTCAACGCGCTGGCCGCGGCGAACCCGAAGCTGCAGACCGAGTACACGACGAAGCCGATGGAAGAGTCGTCTTCGTTTGCTGGTCTTTTGGCCACGCACCCCGGCCTGAAAAAGCTCTTGGATCGCAATGCCCACGCCATCTTCGACGGCAAGCCCGCCCCCGGCAAGCAGCTCTTCCCCGTCGCGTGGGAGGGCTGGGGTCACTCGGTCGTCCCCGACAAAGACCGACGCAACGAGGTCGTCTTCGTCGTCGCCAAGACCGGCGACCACACGATGAAGCCCATCGAGATTCCGATGAAAGACGGCTCGGTGCAGAAGCTGCCCGCCGGCTACCAGGTCGTCTACGCCGGCCGCGAAGGCGATCACCAACGCACCTTCGAAAAGGGCGGCGGTTCACAGTACTTTCAGAGCTTCGACATCCAGGCCAAACCCGGTGAAAAAGTCCAGATGGCGTACCTGCGCTGGCTGCCCGGCGCCAACGGCGAGATCGACGGATGGAAGGCGGGCCTTCCTGACTTCGAGCTCGGCGGCAACGAGCGCTCGTGGCCCCGCGACCTCACGGGCGCCTACCCCGGCGGCCGCAACATGGCGGTGACTCCCCGCGCTGCTGGCCCAGGGGCGACGCCATCGCCGACGGTCATTCGCTGCCCCGACTGAATCGCTAGCATCGCCTCGTGCTGACCCGCAGACGACTCATGACGACGACACTGACGACGGCGGCAGCGACAGCGCTGGCGTCGACGTTGTCGTTTTCGTCTCCGGCGCAGGCGATCGGCAAGACGTCAGAGGTCTCCGTCGGCGTCATCCGCCACGGCGGCACGTGGGACCACCGCCCCGAGTCCATCCGCCGCTTGTTGTGGGAAGCGGGCAAGCGCACCTCGATCAACGTCGCCCGCGATCGCACCGTCGTCTCCCTCGAAGACGACGGCAGCGCTGAAGCCAGAGCCCTGTTCTGGCAGCCGCTGCTGGTGCTCGCCGGCGAGGGGCCGATGCCGCCGTTTTCGGCTGCGGCCCGCGGTCGTCTCGAGCGCCACCTGCGCTACGGCGGCTTGTTGTTCGTCGACGCGCCCTCGGCCACCGACCCCTTTCTCGTCGACGCGCGTCGCGAGATCGACGCGATCTTGCCGGGGGTGCCGCAGAAGCGGCTCGCCAAAGACCACGTCGTCATGAAGTCCTTCTTTCTCTTGCAGCGCGCCGAGGGCCGGCTGCGCGTCGACGATCAGCTCGAGGGCCGCGACCTCGGCGACCGCACGGCGGTCGTCGTCTCCGTCAACGACGTGCTCGGCGCCTTTGAGCGCGATCGCTTTGGCACCTGGCGCTTCGAGTGCGAACCCGACGGCGACCAGCAGCGCGAGCGCGCCTTTCGCCTCGGCGTGAACCTGCTGATGATGGCCACCTGCCTCGACTACAAAGAGGACCAGGTCCACATCCCGTTCATCATGAAGAAGAAGCGGCGCTGACGTCGACGACCGGCGTTGTCGTCGACGGATGATCGCGACCCGATGAACGTCCACGCCGCGGGGCGCCTCCTGGCCGGAGTGCTCCCGCGTTGCATTCGTCGACGCGGCGTTGTCGTCGGCGGCGGGAGCAAACCCCGCGGCGTGGACTTGCTGCAGCACGGGCGGTCGCCGAAGCGAGCAAAAACCGCAGACCGTCGACGCTGCGAAAGCACAGCTGCGCGCAGCGCAAACCCCAATTCTGGCCGGCAGGCGCTGATCGTCGACGACCAAGACTCACGCGGCTGGAGCGCCATGCCGCCCGCACACCCCACAACGAACCCAGGCATGACGGTCGTCATGATCGAACAAATCACGCAACGGTTGACAGGGGTCACGATGGGCATATTCCCGCATCGGGATCGAAATTTGCGCACTGCAGGACGCCGCCGCGGCCTGCGACGGGTGAGCTCATGATTGCGTCGCGCCTGCTTCTTGGCCTCGTCGGTGTCTCTGCCCTTCTCACGGCGTGTCCGCCGCCAGAGTTGAAGGTGCCGGGGCCGCAGTTCGCGGGCACCGTGAAGATCAACGCGGCGCTGCGGCCGCTTCTTCCCCCGCCGGTCGGCGCGAGCGGCAGAAACGTCGAAGAGGTCGAGCCCAACACCGTCGATCCCGAGCGCTTCGACGTCGGCAGCGTCGTCCCCGACGACGTCCCGCTGATCGTCAACGGCTCGCTCACCGAGACCACCGACGTGCGCGATCGCCTGATCTTCCAGGTCGAGGGCGACAAAGAAGTCTCGGTCACCTTCACCTTCGAGAACGTCGAAGGCGGCGGCGGCACCTTCTTCACCGTCGCCGACGGCATCGCCATCGCCGGCGACAACAGCAACGTGCTCGTGCCCTTCGAGCCGTCTGACGAGCCGACGCAGACCTTCTCGTCGGTGGTGAAGCCCAACCGCCCGCTCTTGATGAACATCAAGTTCAACGGCACGGGCTCGCTCAAATACAAGGTCACTGTCACGGCCATCTCGGGCACCGTCGTCGGCAAGGTCTACGTCGTCGCCTTTCGCGGCGGCACCGAGCACCCGGCGCTCTTGCTCGACCCGGTGCAGAAGCCGAACAACCCGATCGGCGCCGTCAGCGTCGACAAGAACATCCGCATCGACGCCGACGGCAACTGGGTCGGCGAATTCGGCGGCCTCGCCCTCGTCGACGACGACGTCGCCAACCCCATCGGCGAAGGCGAAGCCATCACGTTGTTCGCCTACGCCGACAACGACGGCAGCTCGTCGAGCTTTCCTGCCAACTTCGTGCTCGGCCCGCCGACGCCGGCTGACTTCGTCGCCAGCAACCTCGCCGAAGAAGACTCGCCCAAAGACGGCGACGTCAAGGTCATCAACGACATCGTCATCGACTCGAAGAACATCGATCAAGACTTCGACGGCGTCGTCGATGAAGACCGCAACGGCGATGGCGCCGTCGACGACAACTGCCCGACCAAGGCCAACTCTGATCAGGCCGACGAAGACGCTGACGGTGTCGGCGACATCTGCGACGTCTGCCCCGACATCTTCGATCCGGGTCAAGACAACACCGACGGCGAGGGCCGCGGCGACGCCTGCAACGACGACGGATCCTCGGCGTGCCCGTTCTTCGGCATGTACGCGCGCGCCACCTGCGCCGTCGACAGCGACGGTGACGAGATCGACGACAAGTTCATCGAGTGCGACGAGGCCAATCCCGTCTGCTTGCCGAAAGACTCTGACGACACCTTTCCGGTCACCGGCCCGGCCAAGATTCTCGACAACTGCGTTGACGCCGCCAACCCCGACCAGGCCGACCTCGACAACGACACCAAGGGCGACGCGTGCGACGAAGACGACGACGGCGACGGCAAAGACGACGCCGACGACAACTGCCCGCAGGCCGGCAACGCCGAGCAAGAGAACGGCGACGGCGACGACATCGGCGACGCCTGCGACAACTGCGTCGAAGCCGACAACAGCGACCAGGCCGACAACGATGCCGACGGCGTGGGCGACGCCTGCGACGACGACATCGACGGCGACGGCCTCGCCAACGCCCTTGACTCGTGCCCCGATGCCGCCAATCCGGCCCAGAGCGACCTCGACGGCGATGGCGTGGGCGACGCCTGCGATCTCTGCCCCGAGCGCGCCGGCACCTTCGTCGATGTCGACGAAGACGGCATCGGCGACGGCTGCGAAGCCCCCGCCTGCGTCAAGGTCGACAACGGCGTGACCACGCAGATCCCGTCACCCGCGGCCGAGTGCGCCAGCGACGCTGACTGCGTCGACGCCGGCGGCACCTGCTTCGAAGGCGGCCACTGCTTGTTGGGCGCCGACAGCGACGGCGACGGCGAGCCCGACGACTGCGAGAACGACGACGACGGCGACAAGGTCGCTGACGACGTCGACAACTGCCCCGGCGTGAAGAACGACATCCCCGCCGAAGAGACCGAGCAGAACGACGCCGACGAAGACGGCATCGGCGACGCCTGCGACATCTGCCCCGACGTCGCCGACCCCGACCAGCTCGACGCCGACGGCGACGGCGTGGGTGACGCGTGCGACAGCTGCGCCCTCGTGGCCGACGCTGCCCTCGCGTGCGCGGCCGACGAAGACTGCGAAGGCCTCGGCGGCGTGTGCTTCGACAACGGCACCTGCGGCCGCGCGGCCGACACCGACAGCGACGACATCGGCAACGCCTGCGACGCCGACGACGACGGCGACGGCATCTGCGATCCGTGCGGCGCTGCGCCGCTGCCGCAGTGCGCGGGCACCGTGGTGCGCGACGATTGCAACGGCTCTGACAACTGCGTCGACCTCGACAACGCCGACCAGGCCGACGCCGACGCAAACGGCGTCGGCGACGTCTGCGAAGACAAAGACGGCGATGGCACCCCCGACAGCGAAGAC
>JANNAY010001560.1:0-1533 GCA_031384945.1 Deltaproteobacteria bacterium | reverse complement strand
GGCTCGTCGGCTTTCTGCACGTGCCGCGCGACGCCGCCACCGACACAGCCGACGCCGTCGCCGACCAGGACGCCCGCCACGACGGCGCCCGCGACGTCGTCGGCGCCGCCCTCTGCGGCTACGTCGCCGACGCCGGCGCCTACGTTGGCGGCGCGCTCCGCATCTTGCTGACCGGCTACGAGCAGTGGGGCAGCGTGCAGAACAACCCGACGGGCGACTTCGTGTCGCACCCCCAAAACGTCGACGCGGCGATGGCGCGCGGGTTCGGACGCACCTTGATGACCCGCCACGGCACCCGCGTCGGCGGCGACGACCACAGCGACGTCTGGCGCTACCGCGTGCGCGATGACGCGGCGGGGCGCGACCGCGAGGTGTTGATCGAGGCGCGGCGGCTGCCCGTCGACGACAACGCCATCGACGGCGGCCCGCGCTCGCTGCAGACCGCCATCGCGAAATTTCAGCCGCATGGCGTGATCAACATGGGCGTGCACGGCGGCGCCGACTTCATCGCCGAACACCACGCCGACGACGGCGGCATCAACGTCGTCGACGGCAAACAAGTGCACGACGACGCGTTTGGGCCGCGGGTGAACCTCGCCGACAACTTCGCGCTGCCGCGGGCGATCCAGCGCGGCGTCTTGCTGCAGCGCGAGCGCAGCCTGCCGTCGACGCCCGCGCCGGGCGCCGGCTCGTTCAACGGCCGGCTCGCCTAAGCTGCCGGCGATGTCCGAGACGCCAAGGTTCTTTTTGCCCCGCGGCGCCGTGACGGCGACGTCGTCTGAGCCGGCGCTGGTGCGCGTGCTCGACGTGCTGTCGATCCGTGGGCGGCGGGTGGCGGTGTGCCGCGCGCTCGGCGGCGCCCTCGTCGTCGTCGACGAGGCCGTCGTCAGCGCCGACCTGCGCCCGGCGCTCGTGCAGCACGAGGTGGCGCGGCAGCGCCCGCCCCGCGCCCTCGACGTCGACGGCCTCTACGTCTTGAGCGTCGAGCTGCTCGAGCAGCCCGGCGACACGCCCGGCGACAACGACCCCGTGCAGCTCAGCGGCACGCTGTCGGGACCGTTTCGCGGCCCCGAGATGTCGGGCGCGCCCACAGGCGTCGTCGACGGCTCGCTGATGGTCACGCGCGGCGACCTGTTGCGCGGCTTCGGCGACGGCGTCGTCGACGCTTTTCACGCCGACACCGGCGTGATTTTGCACGCCATGCTGCCCGGCGGACGCGCCGAAGACATCGTTACCGGCAAAGACGTCGTGCTCGCGTATCCGTGCTTCGACGACGCCCACCTCGACGCAGGCGGCAACGAAAGCGCCGCCTGCGCCGTCGTCGTCGACTGCGTCACCGCCCTGCGCGATGACGTCAAAGCCCACAAGCCGCAGCACCCCTACGCCAACGCTGTCGTCCCCGTCGTCAGCCGCGTCGTCGTCGAGAGCGAGCTGCGGGAGCGGGGCTTCGAGATCGAGGGCGATGTGGCGGTGAAGAAGTCGGGCGGCTTCTTCATGTCCGTCGTCGAGCAGCGCCCGGTGCCGCCCGAGTTG
>JANNAY010001310.1:0-2124 GCA_031384945.1 Deltaproteobacteria bacterium | reverse complement strand
CTTCTTTTTGTATGAGCCCCGAGACTTCTCCTTCGCTGCGCGGCGTGAAGAAGTTGCCGCCGTCGTCGTCGCGGCCGGCGTGCACGGCGTTGGTGTTCAGCTACGCGGCCTTTGCGCTCGACGCGCCGACGCTGCTGGCCCACTCGCACGAGCTCGGCGACGCCAGCGCCAGCCCCACTGCGTTCTTGCCGCGCAGCGCGGGTTCACTGCTGGTGCTCGACGACGAGACCGTCGCGCGGCTGCGGGCGGTGGCGAAAAGACGCCGGCGCTGCCCGCGGCGCGGTAGTGTCGTCGACGACAACTTCCCGATCGGGATGTTTCTTCGCCAACCAGAGTGAAACTTCCCAAATGGGAACTTTCCGGCCATTCTCGGTCGAAAGTTCCCGATCGGGAAGCTGTCGAGGTCACCATGAGAACGTCGACGTCGGCGCAGCTCGGCGAGCTGATTCGCGAGAGGCGGCACGAAGCGGGGCTCACGCAGAAGCAGCTGGCCGCGCTTGCAGGTGTCAGCCCGCGCCTGGTGCTCGAGCTCGAGCACGGCCGCGAGGGCGTCGGCGTTGCGCTCGTCTTGCGCGTGCTGGCGACGCTCGGCCTCGATGTGCACGTCGTGCGGCGCGGTGACCCCGTGCCCGGTGCGTCGTCGTGAGCGACGGGCTCGTGCTCTCGGTGTGGTGGAACCGCGTCGTTGTCGGCGAGGTCTTCTCCGACGACGGCGGCGCTGCGCTGCGCTTTCGCTATGCGACAGACGCAAAGCGCGCCATCTCGTTGTCGCTGCCGCTGGGCCCGGACGTCGTCGACGGCAGCTTCTTTTCCAACCTGCTGCCTGAGGCGGGTGAACGCGATCGCCTGGCGCAGTCGCTGGGCGTGTCAGCGGAGAATTCGCTGCAGCTGCTGAAGGCCATCGGCGGTGACTGCGCCGGCGCGCTCGTCGTGCTGCCCAAAGGCGAGTTGCCGCGGGCGGCGCCGGCCGTGATGCGACCCCTCGATGAGCGCTTGCTGATCGCGATGCGCGTCGACGGCGCGCTCGCCACCATCGTGCACGAAGGTCTGCGCCTCTCGCTTGCCGGTGCGCAAGAGAAGGTGCCTGTCGTGCTGCGCGACGGGCAGCTCTTCTTGCCCAGCGGTGAAGCCCCACCGTCGACGCACATCTTGAAATTCCCGAGCCGCGCTTTCCCCGGCATCGTCGAGAACGAGCTCTTCATGCTGCGACTGGCCGGCGCCGTCGGGCTGCCGGTGGCGTCGGCGCAGTTGTGGTCACTGCCAGGCGGCGACAAGGCCCTGCTCGTCGAGCGCTTCGATCGTCACGACGGCGTCCGCTTGCACCAAGAAGATCTCTGTCAGGCGACCGGACGCTCCGAGCACCTGAAATACGAGGGCGAAGGCGGACCCGCCCTCGACGAGCTCGTCGCCCTCTTGCGCGACCGTTGCCGTGACCCGCAGCTCGCCATCGCTCAGCTGCTGCGCTGGCAGGCCTTCAACGTGCTGTGCGGCAACAACGACGGTCACGCCAAGAACATCGCCATGTTGCTCGAGCCGGTGGTGCACCTGGCGCCGGCCTACGACCTCGTCTGCACACGCGCCTGGCCAGCGCTGGCGAAGAACCTCGCGCTGCGGGTCGGCGACGCCAGGCTCGCTGGCGACGTCGGTCCCCGCGCGTGGGCGCTGCTCGCCGAGCGCTGCACGCTGGGCAAGTCGTTCGTCGTCGACCTCGCCCACGACGTGCGCGCTCGCGTCGAAGCGGCCCTGCCCGCGGTGTTCGAAGCGACCGCGCGCGAAGCAAACCCGACGCCGCTGCGCGCCGTGCGCAGGCAGATCGAAGAGCACTGCGCGGTCGCGGCCAACCGCGCACGCACCGAGACGGATTGGGCGACGCCGAAGAAGCCGAAAAAGAAGAAGCCCGCGCCTTGAGACAAGAGCGCGGGCCTCAAGAGACGAAGTAGCCGTCGCTTATTTGTTCTGCGGGAACCCAAGGTCGACGCCACGGTGCCGCGGGTCGGGCCAACGCGAGATGACGTTCTTCTTGCGCGTGTAGAATTTCACGCCGTCGGGGCCGTAGACGTGCAGGTCACCGAACAGGGACTGCTTCCAACCACCAAACGAGTAGTAGGCCATCGGCACCGGGAT
>JANNAY010001507.1:0-5328 GCA_031384945.1 Deltaproteobacteria bacterium | reverse complement strand
GTCACCACCGGTCGCGACGTCGACGGGGTGCATGAAGAGCGGGCGGCCAGGTTGGCCGCCCGTTTTTCTGTGCCCCTCGTGCCGCGCGGCAATTTGCAGAAGATGGGCGAAGACGCCGACTGCTTCTACGTCGTCAGAAGGGCCTGCGAAGAGCTGCGCCACAAAGACGGCCGCAGCGCCCACGTGCAGCCCGGCATGATGCCGACGAAGCTGCAGCAGGGCCCGCAGCACCCCTTCATCCGCGCCGTGCGCGGCGCGTTCGACGGCGGCGGCGACGACGGTGAGGACGTCGAATCCATCGTCGACGCCACCCTCGGCCTCGCCAACGACGCCGTGCACCTCGCCGCGCTGACCGGCGCGCGCGTGCGCGGCATCGAGAAGAGCCCATGGCTGTTCGCGCTGCTCGAAGAGGGACTGCCGCGCATCGCCAAGAGCGACGAAGCGTGGGCCGACGCCGCCGCCCGCGTCAGCGCCGAATGCGGCGACAGCGCTGACGTCCTCGCCGCCGCCGACGACGACAGCGCCGACGTCGTCGTCATCGATCCGATGATGTCGCGGGCTCGCAAGAACGCGCCGTCGTTCGATCTGCTGCGCGACTTCGCCGAGATGTCGCGCGCCTCGCCGCAGCTGCTGCGCGAAGCGTGGCGCGTGTGTCGTCGTCGTGTGGTGCTGAAGCTCGGCAAGGGCGCGCCGCTGCCCATCAACCGCAGCATCGAGTTTCCCCGTCATGTCGATGGCGCGCACGTCGCCTATTGGGTGCACGAGAAGGGCGCGGATCCGTTGTTTGTCGACGACGACGTGGCAACCTCGGGACCATGAGGCACGTCGCATCCCCGCTGCTCGTCGCGCTCGTCGGGTCGGCGCTCGGCCTGGCGCTCGTCGCGTGCGAGCCGCCGCCGCCGGTCCACATCACGCCGCCGTCAGCGCGCATGGTGCTCGTCGACGACGACGACGTCAGCATCTGCAACGACGAAGGCGCCTGCTTCGTCGACTTCGGCGGCGTCGTCAGCGGCGACGTCGTCGTGCGCTCGTTCTTCATCGAGAACGCCTGCGGCGGGCCGCTCGAGCTGCCGCGCTACGCGTTCGCCGGCGGCGGCGACGCCGGCTTCGCCCTCGTCGACGAATTGCCCCGCAGCATCCCCGCCGGCGACCGCGCCGAGGTCGTCGTCGAATTCACCGCCGGCGCCACCGGGCTCATCGGCGGATCGCTGTTGATCGACGACGGCGACGACGACGACGACGGCGATGTCGGCGTCTTCTTGCGCGCCAACGTCGTCGAATGCGGCGAGCGATCGGCGCGGGTGCGCATCGTCGCCGTCAACGGCGTCAACGTCGATGACGACGACGAAGCCCCCGTCGTGCTCGTCGGCGACCAGCTGGTGCTGGCCGCCGAGATCGAGCTGTGCGACGAGCCGCCGCCGGCCAGCGTGCAGTGGCGCTTGCTCGCAGCGCCCGCGGGATTTCTCACCTTCACCGACGACCGCGCCCTGCTGCGCGTCGACGACGCTGGCGACTTTCAGGTGCAAGCCACGCTGATCGCCGACGACGGCACGACGCTGGCCACGCCCGAGCTGCAGTTCGCCGCGCGCAGCGCCGTCGACATTCAGTTCTTGCTCGTCGGCGGCGGCGCCCTGCACGTGGCCCGCGACTCGCTCGGCTGGTGCAGCGACGACGACTGCTTCGACGGCCACTGCGACGTCGCCTGGGGCCTGCGCGGCGGCGCGCCGGTCGTTAGCGACGACGGCGCCAGCAGCGGCGTCTTGCTCGTGAACGCCGGCGATGGCGTCTACACCGCCGCAGCCTCGGTCGACGACGAGAGCGCCGTCTTCGTGCGCATGTTCGTCGACGGCAACATCGCCCTCGAAGTCACCCGCCAGCTTCGTCCTGGCGAGCCCCGCTTGATCGGACGCATCAGCGTCGAAGACGGGGTCGCCACCGCCCTCGACGTCGACGACACGAGCCCACAACCTGGGTTGTGCTTCTGAACCAGCCCACGGCGCTGTTGCTCACCTGGCTGCTCGAGCTGCCAATCGCCATGTCGCTCGCGCCGCGGCGCGACCTGCGCCTGGCCGTCGTCGTCGTCGTCGCGAGCTTGCTGACGCATCCGTGGGTCTGGTTCATCGGCACGCGCCTGCCGCCGGCGCACTTCTGGGCCGGCATCCTCGTCGTCGAGGCCGTCGTCGGCGTCGCCGAAGGACTTTGGCTGTGGCGCATGTCACCGATGACCCTCGGCCAGGGGCTCGTCGTCGGCGTGGCCATGAACGCCTTCTCGTTCGGCGTCGGTTTGTGCTTGTGAAGCGGCAATCATGAAAGGCTTTCACGTCTGCCCTGCCCTTGGTAAGCCACGCGCCATGAAGCGCGCGAACGTCTCTCTCGCCGTCGTTGCCGTCGTCGCCGTCGTCGCCGTCGTCGGGTCCGCCTGCGCCGTGCCCCCGCCGAGCGGCGAGTTCGTCGTCACCTGCGAAGAGCCCTGCGCCCTCGACTTCGGCGACGTCGCCATCGGCAGCGACAAGACCAAGACCATCGCGCTCAGCAACGACGGTGACGTCGACGCCGACGTCGACGCTGACTTCGCCGACGACAACGCCGCCTTCACCCTCGCCGCCCCCGCCACGATCGCTGCCGGCGAGAGCGGCGTCGTCTCGGTCACCTTTGCCCCGACCACCAGCGGACGCGCCGACGCCTCACTCGTCGTCGGCGACGTCGAGGTCGTCCTCGGCGGCAGCGGCGTCTGCGCCCTCGTCTTCTCCTCCACCTCTTGCGACTTCGGCGACGTCGACATCGGCGCCGACGCCTTTTGCGACATCGACGTCTCCGCCGACGGCTGCGACGGCGTCGTCGTCAACGCCGACGTCGACGGCGGCGGCGTCTTCTTTCTCGACGGCGCGGTGGCCCTGCCCGCCCCGGTCCCGGCGGGGCAGTCGGTGCGCCTGCGCTTGCGCGCGACCCCGACGACCGACGGCGTCTCGATCGGTACGTTTTTGGTGAACGACACCACCATCACGTTGCGGGTCCAATCTTGACCCGCAGACCTCACCGGTCTGCGGCGCGGCTGTCCGTGACGACGGCGAAGCCGGCCAACAACACCGGCAGCTCGATCCACGCGTGCACCGCGGCGACCAGGCCGTAGAGCAGGCGTGCACCTTTAAAGTCGATGGCAAAGTGGACGAATAATCCCACACTGAGCGCCGCGATCACCGCGAAAAATACCGTCTGCTTCGGCCACGGCAGCCGCGGTTTCTCGTCGGGCGTCAGCGAGCGGGGCAGCCAAATGATGACCGCGCCGTAGTGCAACAATTGAGCGGCGACCGCGGCTGAAAACAGTTGTGCAGCCTCGGTCTGTTCGCGCAGCTCGGGCAGCAGATACACCGCATAGTGATCGGCCAGCGGGCCCGTCGGCAAGACAGAGAAGTCGAGGTCGACGACGCCGGCGAGCAAGAACGTCGGCAGCCCAAGCGCGACGACGAGGGGCACGCCGCCAAAGACCGCGAGCCCCAACGCCAACGTGCGCAGTCGACGTGCTGGTGGCGCGCGCTCGACGACAAACCCCAGCGGGGTCGCGTTGTGCAGCACGGCGAGCACCAACAACACATGAATCGGTGACCACAACGAAGCGACGCCGAGGGCCGCGGCGACGACGACGCCGACGACGCCAACGACGCGGGCGTGGGCCCAACACACGGGCAGCGCGAGCCCGACCAACACCGTCACGAGCGCCATCTCGCCGCCGACCGCGACGTCGGTGGTGATGACGTCGAGCATGCGCAGCAGCCGCAGCAACACCACGCCCAGCAACGGACCCGCGCAGCGCAACCACAGCGACGACGGCAGCCGCGCGCCGAAGCGGGCGTCGACGTAGCGCAGCTCAGACAACACGTGGGCGAGTCCGAAGAGGGCCAGCGACGTCGAGTAGACGAGCAGCGGCCAGACGGTGGCGGCGACGGCGGCGAAGACGCAGTAGGCGACGACGACGACGACGATCACGGCAGCGCTCTCATGGCAGCGCGCTCATGGCAGGCTCGGTTTCACGCCACGCAACAACGCGTCGGCGAGGTCGTCGACGATGCGACGCGAGAAGCCGCGGCCCCAGACGACGACGCGGTCGAAGTGCCCAGCGGCGCCGTTGATGTGAGAGGCCACGCCCCTGGGCTCGCCGGCCAACACCTTCACGCCCGCAGCCGCGAGCTTGATCAAGCCGTGCAGCAGCGCCTCGTCGTCGTCGTCGTGGACGTTCTTGGCGCGCATCCACGGACGCTCCCACAGCTCGTGGGCCTCGAAGTAGCAAGCGGCGTCGAAGCAATCGCAGCCGAAGACAAAGGCATCGTCGTCGCTGACGCTGGCGGACCAGCCGTCAACCGGACGCGGCGTCTTGCCCTGCACAAAGCTGTGCGACGGAAGCGCGTGCTGCGGAAGACGGCGCGGCACCGATCAGCCGAACGAGATCGACTGCTGGCCGGGCTGCAGCACGCGCACTGGTTGGATGGCCATCACTTTCATGAAGACCTTCAACAAGAACGGATCGAACTTGTACATCATATCGCTCATCATCAGCGTGAGCGCGACCTCGGGGCCGTAGGCCTCGCGAAAGGGCCGCGCCGACGTCAGGGCGTCGTAGCAGGCGCAGACGTTGATGACGCTGCCATAAACACCCAGCTCGATCTTGGGCATCACCAGTTTCACGTTGCCCTGCTGGTCTTTCATGGGCATCGAATAATCAACCTTCGACTCGTAGGCGGCGATGATGCGCTTGGTCATCTGCGAGTCGAGGCTGCGGCCCTTGAGCAGCGTCTTCACCGTGTGCAGCGGAAAGAGATCGATGCGCTTGCGCTCTTCTTTGGTCAGCGTGCGGCGCTTGTTGATGATGTCTTGATCAATCTCGGCCATGCCAATGTCGTGAAACATCGCGGCCATGCCCAACTCATGCATCTGCGCGCGGCTCAGACCGAGCTCATGACCAAACACGATCGCAATGAGGCACGTGTTGACTGAATGGTACATCAAATAGTCATCAATGGACCGGGTCGTCGTCATGCCGAGAAAGTGCGAGCGCTGCTCGACGCAGATGTCGACGAAGTCCTGGACGATGCGCTGGGCCGGCTGCATCGACGGCAGCTGGCCACCCGACTGCAGACGCTCGATGAAGCGGCGCATGTAATAAATCGCCCGCGCATACACGGTCATCGCATACTTTTTGCGATCGACCTTCTGCTCAGCCTCAATTGCTGCGTCTTCTTGTTTGTCGAGCTGCTCTTGAATACGAGCAAACTTGCCGATCTTGATGTTCAACAGCTTGCGGCCGGCCGCGCCGTCTTCGTCGGTCTCTTTCTC
>JANNAY010001472.1:0-3755 GCA_031384945.1 Deltaproteobacteria bacterium | reverse complement strand
GCACCGGTCCGCCGGTGAGCCGCAGCGCACCCGATGCGCGCGTCGACCCCGGTGTGACGACGTCAGCCTCCAACCGGAACACCGGCTCCGGCGGTGCTTCGCCTTCGCCTTCGCCTTCGCCTTCTTCGCCTTCGCCGTCTTCGCCTTCGCCTTCTTCGCCTTCGCCTTCATCGGTGACGTTGACGCACTGACCAGCAGCGCAGACCGCGCCGTCTTTGCAATCAGCGTTCTCGGTGCAGCCACCCTCCGGACTCTCCGGCGGACAACCAGCAAGACCAACGACGGCGACAGACGCGACGACGAACGTCGCCCAGGGCAACAACAAGCGCTTCACTGTAGGACCTCCCGCGGCGCGGCCATTGTGCGCGGAAGTTCGGGCGCGACGCAACGATCCGCAGTCAACCGAACAGGCGGCCGCGGCGCTGCGCGGCCTCACGCATGCGCACGGGCTCGCCGCTGCGCCGCGCGCGCCACAGCAAGTTGTGCGGCGTGACCGACGCGGCGACGAATTCGACGACGTCGACGTCGTAGCCGCCGGCTTCGAGGCGCAGCGTGCGCTCGGCGTCGATGACCGCTTGCGCGAAGCGACGACCCACCAGTCCCTGCCGCGGCAAGCGGTCGACGAAGGCGCGGGCCGCGTGCTGCCCGGGGATGTTCTTCTCGTCGTCTTTCGCCGGGTGCGCGCCGTAGCAGCACGGCACCAACAGCAGGTGCTTCACGTTTGCGCCGACGGCAGCGTCGATGACGTCGTCGCTGGCTTTGCCGCAGGCGTGGAGGGCGCAGACGACGTCGCTGTCTTCGCCGAATTCGGCGACGGCGGCGTCGACGAAGACGACGTCGCGCTGCAGCTGCGCCGCCGCTCTCTTCGCCGCGTCGATGCGCTTCACATCGCGCTCGACGACGACGACGCGCCACGCCGGAGGCAACACCAACGCCGCGGCCAACAACCCGAGCGCGGACTTGCCCGCGCAGGCGTCGACGAGCACGCCCTGCTTCTTCGTCGCGACGCGCGCGATCTCGTCGAGCAGGGGGGCGAGCTCTTGCGCCTTTTGCTTGTCTTCTTTGCGCAACGAGGTGCCGTCGACGCCGATGAAGAGGCGGTGCAAGGCGGCTCCGACGTCGTCGACCGAGAACTTCATCGGGGGCCATCGTGACGCTAACGTGCGTCCATGCAACGGCTCGCAGGACTTCACGTCGTCGTCGGCGTCGCCGGCTCCATCGCCGCCTACCGCGCCGCCGACGGCGTCCGCGAATTGAGCGCGCGCGGCGCCAGCGTTCGCGTCGCACCAACGAAAGCGGCGCAGGCCTTCGTCACGCCGCTCTTGTTCGAAGCGCTGTCGGGCAACCCGTGTTTGACGACGTCGCTCGATATCGATGGCGGAAAAATTCCGCACGTCGAAGAGGCCTACAAAGCCGCCGTCGTCGTCGTCGCGCCGGCCTCTGCTGATGTGCTGGCGAAGATGGCGCACGGCTTCGGCGACGAAGCGATCTTGTCGTTGTTGCTGTCGTTCAGCGGCCCCGTCGTCGTCGCACCAGCGATGGAGACGAACATGTGGCAGCACCCGGCCACGCAGCAGAACATCCAGACCCTGATGGCCCGCGGCGTCGTCGTCGTCGGACCGGTTGATGGTCCGTTGGCGTCGGGCCGCAGCGGACGCGGACGCATGGCCCCCATCGACGACGTCGTCGAGGCCGTCGTCGCCGCCGCCACCGCCAGAGACCTCACCGGCGTCAGAGCCCTCGTCACCGCCGGACCGACCGTCGAAGACCTCGACCCCGTCCGCTCGCTGACGAACCGCTCGTCAGGAAAGATGGGCACGCTCGTGGCCCGCGAGCTCGCCTTGCGCGGCGCCGCCGTCACGCTCGTGCATGGTCCGTTGAAGACGGCGTTGCCAAAGACGCCGGGGGTGACGTCTCAGGCCGTGCGCTCTGCCGCCGACATGGCCGACGCCGTCTTCGCCCGCGCCGCCTTGACGGCAGAGCGCCTCGACGTCGCCGTGCTCGCCGCCGCCGTCGCCGACTTCACGCCGAAGACCGTGGCGACGCAGAAGATCAAGAAGGGCACCGACCCCAACGCCGCTGCCCCCGTGATCGAGCTGACGACGACGACCGACATCTTGAAGACCCTCGGCACCGGTCCGCTGCGGCCCCGCGTGTTGGTGGGGTTCGCGGCCGAGACCAACGATGTCGAAGAGAACGCGCACAAGAAGCGCGTGGCGAAAAATTGCAGCTTCGTCGTCGCCAACGACGTCGCCGCCGCAGGCTCCGGCTTCGACGTCGACACCAACCGCGTCTACATCGCCCGCGCGACGAAAGAGGCGTCATCGTGGTTGGCGCAGACGTCCAAAGAAGAAGCCGCCAGAGCCATCGTCGACGAGATCGCCGCCGCGCTGCGGGTTGCTCGCGCCTCCTGAAGGCCCGGGACCTCACATGCTGAGTTGCGCTGCCCGCGCCGCAGAGCCCCCAGTACCCATCTCCGGCCCTTCCCCTGCCCGGTCATCTCAAGGGGAGGGCACCGCGGAATTTGGGGGTGCCCCCGCGCAGCGGGGGTACTGGGGGCTCTGCGGCGCGAGCAACGCATGCCTCGCGATGTGACCAGATGTGACCCATCGTGAGCCCACGGGCAGGGGCCACATTCATGAGGCCCGCCTCGGTGGGCGTGACCTCAACAGCTCAGGGCTTGCCGCAGGTGCGGTGGCAGGCCTCGAGGTCTTTCTTGTACTGGGACATCTCGGCGAGGGGCTTCGACGCCCACGTGTCGGCGTCTTTGCCCAATGTCTGCGCGCACGGCGTCGACGGACACGCCTTCTGCAGCGCCTCAGCCTTCTTCGTCGTCCCCAGCTCCGCCCAATTCGACGCGGGCAACGGCGCAGGCTCGGGCTTCGGCTCGGGCTTCGTCTCTTCGGGCTTCTTCTCTTCTTTCGGCGGCTTCTTTGACGTCGGCGGCTTCTTCTTCGGCGTCGCGTCGAGGGCGACCACCGGCGGGTCGACCTTGTCGTCGACGACGGGAGGCTCAACCGCGACCGGCGTGACGACGGGAGCGACGACGGGCGGCGTGACGGGCGGCGTGACGTGCGGCGTGACGGGAGCGATGACGACGGGCGGCGTGACGGGCGCGACGACGACGGGCGTCACGGGCGACACAGGCTTGTCGTTGGTGACGACGGTGACGAGCCCAGCGACGACGACGGCGATGGCGGCGCCGACACCGGCGGCGGCGAGGCGCGACTTCTGCGGGCGGTACAGCGGCGTCGACGCCAGCGTGGGCTCGGTGGGATCGAGGTTCGCGCCCGCGCGGGAGAGGGGGTTGTTGACGACGACGGTGGCGGCGTTGGCGGCGGCCTTGCGCGCGAACGACTTGCTGCCCTCGGCGTCGCCGTCTTGCGTGATGTCGGCGTCGGCGGCTGACCCCACGCGGGGCGCGACGGGGTGCGCGCGCGACGAGACGCCGGCGAGCAGGTCGCGGTGGGCCTGCAGGTCAGCGGAGAAGCAGTCGTGCATCAAGCGCCGCAGGGTGGCGCCGTCGGCGTAGAGGCCGCGCTTCTGGCGCCAGCCGACCAGCTCTTCGCGCAAGGCCGCGCACGACTCTTGGCGGTGGGCAGCTTTGGCCGCGAGCGCCGTGTCGAGGATGTCGCGCAGGCCCTGCTCGATCTGGGCGAAGCGGCGGGGTCGGTAGTCGCCTTGCGCGGCGAGGGTCCAGACCTCGTAGCTGCCGATGCCCTGGTAGTAGCGCTCGCCGGTGATCATCTCGGTGA
>JANNAY010001304.1:0-13172 GCA_031384945.1 Deltaproteobacteria bacterium | reverse complement strand
TCTTCGGGGCGGTTCATCGACGTGAACAAGCGCTCGAGCGCCTTCAGCGCCAGCACGTGTCCGCCGTCTTCGTCGAGGATCGACTTGTACGTGACGATCGCTTGGTCGGCGTTCTCGAGCTGCTGCTCCCAGATGCCGGCGGTGCGGTAGCGGATCGCCAACCGATCTTCCGTCGTCGGCGCCAGCTCTTCGCTGCGTTTCAACACAGTGACGAGCGCGGGCCAGCGCTGCTCGCGCTCGAGCAGCTCGGCCAGCTCTTTCACCGCGAGGGCGTTGGTGCCGTCGAGCTCGGTGATGCGGCGGTAGGCAGAGATGGCGGCGTCGACGTCGCGGGCCTTCTGATCGAAGACCTTGGCGATCTTGCGCAGCCACTCGACGCGCGTCGGCACATCGAGCGCCTGCTCAACCCGCCGCTCGAAGATCGAGACGACCTCTTTCCACTTCGACAGCGACTCGTAGAGGCCAGCGAGGCCCTCGAGGGCTTTGTCGTTGCGTGCGTCGTATTCGAGCACGCGCTTGAAGTGCAGCTCAGCGTCGGCGGGCGACTGCAGCTGCTTCCACGCGAGCTCGGCCATCCGCAGGTGGATGGCGAGGATGCGGCTCTCGTCGGTGAGATTGCCGAGCGCGTCGTCGTAGAGGGTGACGAGTTCGTCGACAGAGTCGGTCTCGAGGGCGAGGCGGTCCATCCAATCGGCGAGAGATTTGTCGTCGTAGTCCTCGCGAAAGGCGCGGCAGGCGGCGAGAAAAGCCATGCTCTTCTGGCCCATCTTCTCGTCGTAGATCGCGCCGATCTCACGCAAGAGCGTGATGCGCTCAGGCGTCTCGGGCGCCTTCTTCACGCGCTCTTCTTTGAGAGCGACAAGACGCGGCCAGTCAGCGTTGTCGGCGTAGATGGCGCAGAGCCGCTCGTACGCGCGCACGTGTCGCGGATCGACGAGAAGAATCTTTTCGTAGGCCGCGTTGGCCAGGCGTCCGCGTCCGAGGTTCTGCTCAAAGACGTCAGCGATCTCGATCAAGCGGGCGACTCGGGCGACGCCGTCGAGCAACGCGGCGTGACGCTCGAGCACGTCGGCGAGCTCTTCCCATGCTTCACAGGCGCGAAAGACGCCGGTCAGTCGATCGAGCTCGTGCGACGAGTGCGGCTCGATGTCGAGGATGCGCCGCCCGGTCTCGACGGCCTCGGCGCGCTTGCCGAGCTTGGCACCGAGCACCTCAGCGAGCTGAAAGCGCAGGTCTTTCAAGCGACGCGCCTCGCCCGTCGTGCGCATCATGCGGCGCAGCAAGGCGACAAGCTCGTCGTACTTGCCGAGGTCGAGGTAGAGCTGGCGAAGCGCGTCGAGCGAGCCTTGGTTCTGCGGATCGAGCTCGAGCACCTTCAAGTGCCGCGACACGGCTTCTTCTTTGCCGCCGAGGTGCAGCGACAGGATGTCGCCGAGGCGCCCAGTCAGGCTCGAGATGAGCACCGGATCGCGCTCGCCCTTCAGGGCCTCTTCATAGATGCCGCGCAGGTCAGCGAACTTGCCGGCCTTCGTGTACAGCCGCTCCAACGTCGAGAACGACACGTCGTCAGACGTGCGCGTGTCTTGCGAAGCGCGCACCTCGACCCAGAGAGGGATCGCGGCGTCGACGTCATCGAGCTGGTCCGCCAGCAACGTCGCGAGCCGACGGCGCGCGCGGGCGCCGCCTTCGACGTCGTCGTTGGCTCTGCAGGCTTCGATTTCTTCTTCGAGCAGCGCGCGCAGCGGCGCGAGATTTCCTTGTCCATCGAAGAGTTCGATGAGCAAGCGGCGCGCAGGCGCGTTGTTGATGTCGAGCTTGCGCACGTCGGTGAGCAGCGGAATCGCGTCATCAGGGCGATCGAGCTTGTCGGCCAAGACCTGACCGAGCTCGACGAGCAGCGGCACCCGATCGCGCGCTTCGTCTTTGAACATCAAGCGGCGGCGCAGCGCCTTCTCGAGATCGCCGTAGCGGCCGACGCGCGGGTACAGCGTCGACAACGACTCGAGCGGCACGAGGCGGCCGGGGTTCTTGTCGAGGATGGCTTCGTAGGCGGCGATGGCTCTGCCGAGGTCGCCCATGGCGGCGTCGTAGAGGCCGGCGGCGTCTTCTCTGAGTTCGGCGGCGAGGGCGCCTCTGCCGCTGACTTCGGCGGCGAGGGCTTCGTCTTCGAAGACTTCGCAGAGTTCGTCGACGACGCCGGATTCGACGGCGACCTTCTTCAAGCGATCGCGCAGCGGCTGGTCACCGGGGTCGTGCTTCAAGGCGCGGCACAGCGTCACGAAGCTCAGGCCGGGTTGACGAAGCTTCTGCTCTTGCAGGTCGGCGATGCGCGTCAGGTGAAGGCGAATCTCGCGCTTGTCGCCGCGGCGCTCGAGGTCGGGCACCTGCCCTTGCAGCACGTCGACGGCCTTTTGCCAGTCGCCGGTCTTTTCGTAGCTCTGCTGCAAGAACGAAGCGCCGTCGAAGCGCCCCGTCTGGCGCGCGGTCAGGCGCGTCTCGAGATATTTGCGGGTCTCCGTGTGATCCGGTTTGACGTCGAGGATCGCCTGGAATTGCACCAGCGCCTCGTCGGCCATCTCGAGATGCGTATCGAGCACGGTGCCGAGCTTGAAGCGCGCCTGCAGCGAGCGCGCGGGGTCGGTGGTGCCGAGCGCGGCGAGCTCGCGCTCGAGAGTCTCGGCGAGGTCGCTCCACCGCTGTTGGCGCTCGCAGGCTTCGCCGAGGGCGCGCAGCGCAGCGATGTCGTTGGGCGAGAGCTCGAGCAAGCGCTTCAGCGTCGCGATGGCGGCGCCGTAGTCTTGCAGCCCGTGCATCTCGATGGTCGCGGCCTCGAACAGCTGCTGGCGCGCGAGCTGTGGCTCGAGCAAATCGGCGCGGCGCTTCAGGGTCATCGCCAACTTCGGCGGATCGCCGACGGCGCGGTAGAGGCGCTCGACGCGCTCGAGCAGCTTCAGCTTCTCTGTCGACGACAAATCCTGCGCGACGACGGCGACGTAGGCGAGTTCATAGAGCTCGGCGGCGCGCGTCGGGTCGCCGATGCCGCCTTCGTAGAGCTCGGCGCAGCGGCTGGCGTAGAGCACGCGCAGCGGGTCTTTCTGCTGCAGGCGCACGATGAGGTCTTCGTACATGCCGAGCAGGCTCTCGAGGTCGTGCAGGCGCACGCTCAGGCGCTCAGCGCGCTCGCGCAGCGAGCCGTCGGCGGGATCTTCGGTCAGCGCGCGCGAGAGCGAGACCATCGCTAGCTCGGGCTTGTTGAGCAGGCGCTCTTCGATGTCGATCACGCGCAGCCACAGTGTCTTGCGCTCGGCCGGCCGCGTCTCGACGTCGAGGCGCAGACGGATCACAGGCGCGAGCTCGGCCCACGAACCGGCGGCCTCGTAGCGGGGTTCGACGATGACGGCGAGCTCGGCGCGCCACGCGCGCGCCTCGACGCGACCATCGCCAGCCAGCAAGACCAGCGCGCGCGAGCCGAGCGCGATGATCGCCTCCGACGTCGGCAGCACGTCGCCGAGCCGCTTCAGCGTCGACAGCGCACCGGGGAAGTCGCGCAGCTTCTCGAGCTGGGTGTGCACCAACCGGGACAAGACTGCAGCGGCTTCTTCGGGTGTGGCCGCTCTGCCCGCGCTGCCTTCTGTGCCGCCCGGCCCGAGGGCAAAGCTCTTCAACAGCTCGACGAGGTCTTGCCAGCGCTCTGACCGCGACAAGAGCCGCTCGAGCGTGGCCCGCACCGAACGATCGGCGTTGTCGATCGACAAGAGCTCGCGCGAGGCGCGGATGGCGCCGTCGAGGTTGCCGAGGTTTTCGTCGACGTCGGCGAGTTCTGCGTAGGCTTCTTTGGCGGCTTCGGTGTTGACTTCGAGCACGGCGGCTTCGGCGAGCCGCAACAGCACCGACGACAGATCCTGCGCCTGCGCGCTGCCGCTGGCGACGCCGTCTCTGGTCAAGCGCGCAAGTTCGCGCAGCGTGTCGACGTCGTTGGCGCCGGCTTGCACGGCAGCGATGAGGCGCTCGCGGGCCACGTCGGCGTCACCGCCGACGGTCTCGGCGAGAATCGCGATGCGCTTGTGCAGCAAGACGCGCGTCGCCGGATCCTTCACGGCGTCGAGCACGTCTTCGTAGACGCTGGTCAGCGCCTCCATGTTGTCCGTCAGCTTGGCGAGGCGCTCGGCCTCGGCACGCAGCGACGCTTCGTCGGGCAGCTCTTTGACGGCGCGGCAGATGGCCATGAAGGCCAACGCTGGTTGTGAGAGGTGCTCTTGCACCTTCGCAACCTCGGCCAAGAGGATCGCGCGGTTCATGTGCTCGCTCTCGCCGAGCAAGCGCAGCTCGAGCACCGGCGGCAGCGCCGCGAAGTCGCCCTGGGCGCGAATCACGTCTTCTTGCAGCTTGGCGACCACGGCGACGGGGGGCGCGCCACGCGAGCGCGCGTGCTCGAGCAGCACCTCGATGCCCGCCCGCAGCTCCGCCGACGTCGGCGTCTCTTGCGCCGCCTTCGACAGATCGTCGAACGCGCCAGCAGGATCACCACGACGACGCAGACGCAACAGCCCGAGGCGCACACGCAGCGCGCTGCGCGCGTCGACGTCGGCTTCGGTGGCGGCGCGGCGTTCGAGCACGACGACGTGGGCAGCAGAGTTGCCGGTGCGCTCGTACAAATCGTCGAGCATCTTCAGCGCGTCGGCGTCGCCCTCGTCGATCTCGACGACCTTGCCGAGCGCGGCTTCGCAGGCGGCGTCGTCGACGACGGCGAGCAAGCGCGCCATCTCCATCAACGAGTTGCGGCGCACCTTTTCGTCGGTGGCCATCGTGACGCGGCGCTGCAGCACTTCGATCAGGCGCGCCTGATCGCTCGCTTGACGGTGAATGCCCTCGAGGCGCGACAGCGCAGCGCCATTGCTCGGATCGAGCACGAGAATCGCCTCGGCGACGCGCACGATGGCGCTGTCGTCCTTGAGCCGCGTCGCGATGTCGGCGGCGTGCAGCAAGAAGCCCAACCCGAGTTGTGGGTTTGCCGGTTGGTGCGGGCCTCCAGCCACAGCGGCTTCGGCGACGTCTTCGCAGACTTCGAGCAGGTCGCTCCAATTGCCGGTGGCCTCGGCGAGGGCGCGGGCCCGCTGCAGACGTGCGTCGTTGGGCACGTCGCGCAAGGCGCGGCACGTCGCCATGAAGGCGAGCTGCGGCACGCGCAGCGCGCGCTCGTTCATGTCCGAGATTTCGTCGAACAGCTTCGCGCGCTCTTCACCAACCGGACGCTTCTGCGCGGCAATCTCGAGCGACTCGACAAGGGGCTGCCACGCCTGCTGGGCGCGGTGGTGTTCGATGATGGCGTCGAGGGCGGCGAGGCCGGCGTCGTCTTCTCTGACGGCGATCTTCTGCAACAGGTCGGTGACCTTGAGCGTGCTCTGTCCATCGCGCTCAGCGCGCAACGACAACAGCAACGACGACACCGCCGTCGACGGCTCGTTCAAGCGGTTCACGAGCGCCGCGTGCTCGAAGAGCAACGCGGCTCTGCTGGCGGCCGCCGTCTGCAGCTGCGCGCGCTTCCACAGCACCGACGCGAGCTCGACGCCTTCGATGCGGGCGATTTTGAGCCGACCCTCGAGCCGCGCGAGCACGCCGTCGTCGTCGGGGGCTTCGACGTGGGCTTCTCTGAGGGCGACGAGGCCGCGTTGGTCGTCTTCGATGGTGTCGAAGCAATAGTCAGCAAACTCGACGAGGCGCCTGACGCGGTCCGCGCCTTGCGCCAGCTTCGTCAGCTGCTCCAACGCGTTCGCCGCCGTCGGGCCGTCGTTCTTTTTGTCGGCGAGCGCGAAGATCCTCAACCATGGTTGTGGATTGCCCGCGTCGACATTGGCCAGAAACTTGAGCGCCTCGATGGCCCCATCGACGTCGCCGCGTTCGGCGCTGAGGTCGGCGAGGCGCTCGCTGTAGAGCTGTACGATGGCGCCATCGGGCGACACGCGCAGGCGCCGGTAGACGACGAAGAGGTCGTCGGCGCGGGCGAGGCCGGCGGCGACGGCTTCGGCTTGTCGTCTGACCGGGTCGTCGTCCGGGTCTTCTTCGAGGTGCTTGAGCAGCAGGTCGAGGCCTTCGTCGGGCGCGTCGAGATCTTCGACCAACGTCGATGCCAGCTGGGCCACGAGGGCGCGGCGCGCCTGCAGGTTGGGCTCGATGGCGTAGAGCACGCCGAGCACGTGGGCGCGCAGCATGTGGTTGTTGGTCGACTCGGCGCGCTGCACGAGCGAGCGGCCGGCGGCCTGGCGCTCAGCCGTCGCCGCTTTGACGTCGTCGAGCACGGCGCGCACGCCGTCCCACGCCATGAGGTTGTCGCCGTCGTTGGCGATGGCGGCGTCGTAGGCGGCGAGGGCGTCGCGGTGGCGCGAGAGGCGCGCGCGCAACACGTCGCCGAGCTCGGCGCGCACAGCCGAGCGCTCTTTGCCGGCCAGCTCAGACGCCAACGACGACAGCGTGGTCGCCAACGGCTCGGCGTCGGCGAGGGCGCCGGCTTCGACGGTCTTTCGCAGCAAGATCGCCAGCTCGTTCAACACATCGAAGCGCACTTCGCCAGCGACGGCGCGCGTGCCACCGAGGGCGCGCTCGAGGTGGATGCGCGCGCCGACACCGCCGGCGCGCTTGGCGAGCAGCAGGCCGAGGCGGGCGGCGATGAACGCGCCGTCGTCTTTGGAAATGGCGAGGCGCTGCTCGAGCACCTTCTGCAGCTCGGGCCACGCCTGGCGGGCCTCGAAGAGGTCGGCGAGGGCGTCGAGGCTCTCGAGGTTCTGCGGCTGCGTGGCGATGATCGACTGGTGCGCAGCGATGGCCGCGACCTGATCGCCGAGCACGCCCTGCAGCATGCCGGCGCGCTTCGCCAACATCCCTGACTTCTGCGGACCATCGGGCAGCTTGTCGGCCGCCGTGGCGAGGACTTCGGCGAAGGGCGCGTGCGCCTGCAGGTCGTCGGCGAGGCGGTTCAGCTCGGCGAGGGCGTCGTCGGCGCCGGGCTCGTCGCCCAGGACGTCGACCCAGGCGTCAAAGGCTTCGCGCGGGCTCTTGAGCGTCTGCTCGAGCACGCCAGCCATGTTGCGCGCCAACGTCGCCCGGCGCGCGGGCACCGCCTCAGCCGCGTGTCGCACGGCGATCATCTCGACGTGCTTTCGCCAGCTGCCAACCGACGCGTAGAACGGCTGCAGCGCTTCGGCGATGGCGACAGCGGCGACGCCGCGCTCGCTCAAGCGCTCGAGCGCCTTTAACACCTCGGCTTTGGCAGTGGCGTCGGGCGACGGCTGCTCGTGCAACTTCAAGTAGAGGGCGGCGGCGTCGACGGCGCGGTCGACGCGTTCTTCGTAGACGCGGGCGAGTCTGACGCGGCCGGCGTCGGCGGCGCCCTTTTCGGATCCAGGCTGGTCGTTGAGGTCGTCTTCGAGGCGCACGCGGCGCTCGAGGCAAAGCGCGAGCTCGGGCCAGCGCTCTTGTTGGCGCAGCACGGCCTCGAGCTTATCGAGCGCGCTGCGGTTGCCGGCGTCGATGTCGAGGGCGGCGTTGAGGTAGTCGACGGCGTCGTCGAACAAGCGCAGCCGCACCATTACGTCGGCGAGGGCGGCGAGGGTCTTCGCCCGATCGCTGGGATCGGTCTGCACCTTCAACCGGCTCTCGAGAATCGCCGCGTGCTCTTCGGGCGACGCATCTTTGGCGAGCAGCGCGTCGACGAGGGCGGTGGCGCCGGCGTCTTTGGGATCTTGCTCGAGCAGCTGATCGAGCAGCGCGCGGGCGCGTTTGCGATCGCCGGCGTTCAAGAACATCTCGGCCGAGCGCAGGCGCAGCCGACGGGTCTCGCCTGGCGACGGCGCACGCGTGGCGGCCTCGAGCAACGTCTGGGCGAGGTCGGGACCGCGCGCCAACGCATCGGCCAACCGCGACAGCTCGGCCTCAAGAGGCCCGCGCGGCTGCAGGACGAACAAGCGACGTCCGGCGTTGAACGCTTTCTCCGGCGTCGCGAGTACCCCGGCGTAGAGGCCGCGCAAGCGCTCGAGCGTCGCCACCAGCACGGCGACATCGACGGCACTCTTCTTGGGCTTCGACAGCGCTTCGAGCGCGTCAGCGAGGCGCGCCGGATCATCGAGGCGCTCGTAGAGGTCGACGAGGTGGCCGATGACGCCGTCGTCGTCGCCGTCGCCGAGGGCGCGCAGCTGCTCGAGCCGCGCCGCCGCCTTGGGCAAATCCTTCAGCTCGAGCTCATACAAGCGCGCCAGCTGCCGCAGCGTCTGCTTCTTCGCAGTCGGATCCGCCGTCTCGCCGACAAAGGCTTCCATGACGACGGCGGCTTTGTCGTAGCGGCCGTGCTCGAGGTGCAGCTCAGTCAGCGCGTGGATCGCCGCGACGTTGCGCGCGTCGAGTCGACGCACGCGGTCGTAGGCGTCGGCGAGCTCGTCGGGCGACGCCCCGCGCTCGGCGAGCAGCACCGCGACGAAGAGCCAGAGGTCGACGGCGACGGCAGGGTCGCGCACGCCTTCGGCGAGCTTCTTCACGCGATCGATGAGGTCGTTGAGGCGTCCGTCTTCGCGGTAGAGCTGCTCGAGAAACTTGATGGCGGGGCGGTAGCCCGGCGCCAGCAACAAGCACTTCTCGACGTTCTGCTCAATTTGCTGATCCTTGGGCGCGTACGCCGCAAAGATCTGCGCGATGGCGAGGTAGCGACGAGCAGCATCGCGCTTGTCACGGGCGTCGAGCGCCGAGTCGCGCAGACGACGCACATGGTCTTTCCACGCTTGGGGAAATGCCTCGAGCTCGGCGCGCAACGTCTTCACGCGCGCGGCGTCGCCGGCGATGCGGGCGGCGCGGTCGAGGGCGTCTTTGACGACGCCGTGGGCTTGCGGACGCACCAACAGCGCCTCGGCCGCCTTCAAGTACTGCTCCGCCAAATCCTTCTGCGCGGCCGCGTCATCGCCAAGGCCGCCTTCGTTCAGCTGCACAGCGAGCACGTCGAGAATTTGCTTCGCCTGCTCTTCGCGACCGAGCTCGAAGTAGACGGCGATGGCCTTCTTCGTCGCCGTCGTCCGCGCCCGGTCAGCGCGAAACGCGCCCTGGTAATGGATGAGCGCCGGCTGGTGTTGCCCCAGGCTCTTCGCGAGGTCGCCCATCTTCTCGAGCGTGGCAGCGCGTGCAGCGCCGTCGTCGACGAGCTTGACCAACCGCGCCAGCGTCGACAGCGCAGCCTCGACGTGGCCGGCGCTTTCGTGCAGCCCGGCGCGCGCGGTGAGAATGCGCCGATCGAGCGCGTTGCCCTGGGCCCGCTCTTCAGCGCGCGTCAGCAGGCCAAGCGCGGTCTCTTGCTCGTTTGGCAACGCCGCGACGAGGGCGGCGACGCGGTCGACGACGGCGCCGACAACGCCGTCGTTTCTGGTGAGGGCGAGGGCGCTGCCGAGGGCGGCCGCGGCGGCGCGTCCGTCTTTGGCGGTGATGGCGCCGTCTGCGGCGACGAGAAGGGCAGCGATGCCCTCGTTGTCGTCGTGTGTGCCGTTGCCGTTGAGGGGGGCGCCCTCAACACTCACAGGCGCCGGAGAAGTGGGCGCCGTCGTCGACGTCATGGTCGGACCTCAGAACGTGTACTTGAGCGTGGGATAGACGTGGATGCCCAACGCAGTCGGGGCAATCAGCGCCTGGAAGTCGGCTTCGACGCCGACAGAGACGTGGCGGAGCTTCGTGTAGTACTCGACGCCGACGCCGCCATCGACGTGGATGCTGCCGGTGGCGCCGGTCAAATCGGACGGAAACCACAGCGCATAGCCCGCGCCGCGGCGCGCCGAGGCAAAGAGCCGCTCGGTGGTGATGAACGCGAAGCGCAAGCCGAGGCCGGGCGCGATGGCCGCGACGTCGCCGGTGGTCTTGCCGGCCTTGACGTCGTCGAGGTTGATGACGCCCTGGTTGAACGTGCCCAAGACGAAGACGTCGGCCGCGATGTTGTTGAGGATGTCGTAGCCGATGCGCACGCCGAGCCGCGTGCCAGGCACCGTCGCCGTCGGGTTGAGGTTGATCATGCCCGCGCCGTCGAGGGGCAGGTAGTAGACGGGGCCGTAGTCGACGCTGACGAAGACGCCGCGTTCGACCTCGTCGATCTCGACGACTTTGGTGTCGCCTTTCACTTCTTCGCCTTCGCGTGGGGCTTCGGCGTTGCTGGCGATGCCCTGCGCGCCCGCGCCGGCCGCCCCGAAAAGCGCGGCGAAGAGCGAGATCATCGAAAAGGCGAGGGCCGTCCGCTGCGACATGTGACGGCAGATACCACCCTTCTCTGTCGGGTCGCAAAAGCGCACGCAGGCAAAACTCCAGCGCTTTCAGCCGGTTCTGGGCCCAAAAAAGAGAAAAGGCCGGTCTGGCGACCGGCCTTTCCTCTCCCTCTCTCTTCAGTCGTGCTGCGTCAGTCGGACTTTTCGCTGTCTTTGCCGGCGTCGCGCGCGTTGTTCCAGCGGACCCATTCGGGCTCGCCCTTGTTGTCTTCGTCGGCGGTGAAGGGGGTCGGGGTGGCGGCTTTGAAGTCCGCGCCCTTGCCAATCTTCACCTGCATCATCTCGCCGAGCAGGTGCTCAAACTGCGTCGCCGTCACCTGGTGAAACGGGTCAGCAATTTCTTTGCGGTTGCACTTGATCGGGTTCTCTTTGCAGGCCGGGTCGTCTTTGGTGTCGAGAACGACCGCAGCGCCGACGGCGACGGAGCCGTTGTAGACCTTGACGACGGTGGCTTCGTCTTTGTCGACGTTGACGCGGAAGACGGTGCCACGGACACCGGCGACCGCGTTCTGGGTCTTGACCTTGAACTGCGCGTCTTTGCCGACGAGGGTGGCCACCTTGGCCCAGGCCTCGCCGCCGACGAGCTCGGCCTCGACTTTGACCGACTTGGTCTTGCCGTCGAACGACACGTCGCCGCCGATCTTCAGCTCAGAGGCCGGACCGATGCGCACGACGCTGCCGTCGGGGAACGTCAGCTCGGCGCGAGAGTCGGCGCCCGTCTTGAGCGTGCCCCCAGCTTCGAGGGTGGCGTTGCGTTTGACCTTGGCGAAAGTGCCGCCCGCGCTGCTCGCGGTGACGTCACCCTTGACGAAGGTCGCCTTGGGAACCCCAGCGGGCCCCCCCGCCGTTGACGACGACGCCGCAAAGGCGACGGCGGCGATGCCGGCGAAGGTGACGCCCGCGAGGGCTTGGAGTGCTTTCTTAAACTTCATGGGGTGCTCCTTTTAAGGTGATCGAGAAGAAGGACGGCGTCAGCCGTTCAACTTCAAGATCACCTTTCCTCGGGTCACCTCGACGACCTCAATGGTGAACTTGCCAGCCTTCTTGCCTTCGATCGCCTCGGCGAAGCGCTCTGAGCCGCCGTCGAATTCGACGTCGAACGAGCCCTGGCCGCCGGTGATCTTGCGCTGCTCGATCTTGCCGTTGAGCTTCACAACGAGCTCTTTGAAGGCCTTGCCGGCGGCGAGGTTCGCCATCGACTGGACCTGCACGGAGACCTTGCTGGTGCCCATGTCCTGCGTCCAACGCTGGGCGATCTTCTTCAGAAGGTCGTCCATGATGGCGCCGGTCAGGTTCTTCTTCACCTTCGCGTCGTTGGCTTCGAGGGCCTTCTCAGGCGAGATGCCCATGACCTGCAGCTGCTTGAGCGACACGGCTTCGATCTCGTTGGTCGAGGTGTTGATCATCTTCAACGACGCCGACATCGAGTAGCTGTGCATCTTGTCGCCGAGCACGGAGTCAGCCGCCTGCTTCGCCTTCAAGAACTTGCCCGAGCCGAGCACCACGTACTGCGCGTCAGCGTTCTTGACGATCTCATTGATGGTCGCCTGCGGCAGGTCGCCCGTCGCCGAGACTTCGGTGACCTTCACGCCGGACTCGACGAGCGTGAAGCACGACTCGACAAAGGCGTTGGTGAAGATGGCTTCGACGAGACCGCGCTCGGTCGACCACTTGTCTTCGTCGCCGAACTTCTCGACGAACACGAGGGCGATCTTCGGGTCGTGGTTGGCCTTGAGCACCGTGCAGATGCTGTCGGACACGGCTTCAGGCGAGACCTTCGCCGTCAGCTTGATCTTCTTGGTGTTGGCCGTGGCGCCGTCTTGCAACGGACCCCAGACCTCGTCGGTGATGACGCCCTTGGCGCTCGTCGCGATCTCGTCGGCCACAAGCGCGTAGTTGCGCATGATGGAATTCGAGGTGACGAGGACGCCGGCGCCTTCTTCGATGGCCTTGCGCCGGGCCTGGCGCTTGGCTTCATTCTCGGTCGCGGACGGGTCGCCAGCGACGATGGCGGCCTCGGCTTCGACGGTGACGGTTTTGACGTCGGCGTACGCGTTGCCCGCCGCAAGTGCGGCGACGACGAACCAGACTGCTGATTGCTTACTGTTCATGTGTGATTGCTCCCAAAATCAGAGTGTGTGGTTCGTCGTTCAGTCGACGAGGATGACGACCTTGCCGTCGGCAAGGAATGAAAGGTTGGTGTTGGGATCGCGCAGCTTGTCGGCGTCGCCGTTGGCGATGACGACGTCGGTCTTCGACTTGTCGGCGAGACGCAGCGCCTTCATGACCATCGGCTTCGCGCCCGTGCGGTCTTTCGCCTGGTCGTCAGACTTCGCGTAGCTGGCGATGCCGCCTTGCTGCAGTCCCTTCTCGGAGACGACCTCGGCGCCGTAGACTTCTTTGCCGCTTTCGTCGACGACGCGGGGCGCCATCGACGGGGTGACGCCGAGACCGCGGGCGTTGATGACGAGGCCGGTGAAAGACTCGGGGCCATCGGTGTTGAGCTTGCGCGCCGGCTTCGACGCCGAGGCCTTGGGCTTCTCGACGAGCGCGTTGGTCAGGTTTTCGTCGATCGGCATCTGCACGACGACGTCGACGGAGCCGTCGGAGTAGTACTTGGTGTCGACGACCTTGAAGCCCTGGGCCATGCCCTGGATGCGCGACTTCACTTCGCCGTTCGACATGATGTCGCCGGCGTTGCGCGCGCCGGTGACCTGGATGCCCTGAATGGTCTCAAGGATGTTGCGCAACGCATCGAGCTTGGCGGCGCGTTCGGCCATCAAGCGCGACTGCGCGACGTTGTCTTTCATCGTCGACGCGCCGGAGCCCGTCGCCGTGACGGTCTTCTTCGACCACGTGTCCTGCGGGTAGAGGCCGTCGACGAACGCGAGC